>NZ_JAMYQD010000006.1:0-280000 GCF_040320665.1 Mesorhizobium sp. M0626
AGGGAGTAGGGAGTAGGGAGTAGGGAGTAGGGAGTAGGGAGTAGGGAGTAGGGAGTAGGGAGTAGGGAGTAGGGAGGTGGCGTCTCGACCAATCTTCTCTACTGACTACTGACTAATCCCTAATTCCTACTGCCTAATCAAATTCCTTCGCCGGCAAGCTCTTCCGAAATTGCCGCGACCTGGTCCTGGGCGCTGCGCATCATCGGATAGATGGTAAGCACCTTCTGCCAGGCTTCGAGCGCCGATTGCTTGTGGCCGGTGGCGGCCATGATCTGGGCCAGGCCGGAAAGCGCGCCGAAATGGCGTGGTTCCAGCTGCAGCGTCTGGTCGATGTCGGACATCGACTTCCCGAAATTCTTCATCATGTAATGGACGGTGGCGCGCCGGTTCCAGCCTTCGGCATATTTTGGCTGCAGGATGACGACCTGGTCGAGGAAGTCGAGGGCGACGTCGAACTTCTGGTCGTCCATCGCCTTTTGCGACCATTGCATCATCAGGTCGATCGAGGCGCTGCCGGACTGGAACCATTCGCCCCAGATGCGCCCGGCGATGCGCTCGGCCGCCTTTTCGTTGCGCTCGCGCTTCAGCTCGGCAAACAGTTGGTCGAGCCTGGCTTCCCTGGTCAGGGCAACCGGCGGCTTTGCCGGCGGATCGTCCGCCGACGCCGGAGCGACGCCGAAAAGAAAGAGGGTGGCCAAAAATGCAAAAAGAACCCGCATCGCCGGAATCTAACCCCGGACCGCGGATCGTCAAACTGAAATTAGCGTGAAAGTGCCTGGAACCAGGCAATTACCATCGTATGGACGGAGGCAACGAGCCTCCGGCCGAACACTCAGCCCTGGCGCGCCTTGTAGCGTGGAGCGGTCTTGTTGATGATGTAGACGCGGCCCTTGCGGCGAACCAGCTGGTTGTCGCGGTGACGCGCCTTCAGCGCCTTGAGCGAATTCTTGATCTTCATGGTCTTGCCCGTCGGTCTGGGCCCTGTCCGGGCCGAATTATTAAGGCGCGCCTGAAAAGCGCGCCTTTGAACTTGCGGTGGCTCATAAACGAGGAGCCTTGCCCGTGTCAACCGCAAGCGTGCTGGATAGAGGCCGAGAATGGCTTTGGCCATTAAATATCCGCCATCTTGGCTCCACGCCATTGCGCGGCCGAAGGCGGGCTGGAATGGTGCGGCACCCGCAAGCCGATTTGGAGACCTCTATGCGCCTGTTGTTTGTGTCCGCGAGCCTTGCCGTTCTGGCAGCCGCCTCCATCGCGCAGGCGCAGGAATGCGACCGCAACGACGACAGCCAGCAGATGATGAACATCTGCGCCGGCGAGGACTATCAGGCGGCAGATGCCAAGCTCAACCAGGCCTACAAGGATCTCGTCGGTCACAACGACGACAAGAGCAGGAAGCTGCTGCAGGTCGCGCAACGCGCCTGGATCGCCTTCCGCGACGCCGAATGCGCCTATACGACGACAGACAGCGAGGGCGGATCCATCCATCCGATGGAGGTTTCACAATGCCTGACCCAACTGACTGACCAGCGCATCAAACAGCTCACCGCGGGCGCCAATTGTAGGGAAGGCGATGCGAGTTGCGCCAGCCCCGACGAGGACGGGGACCTGAACGACGAGCTGCAATAGGGCTCGATCCACGCCCTCACGCAAAGTGCTGGAATGGCTTAGCTACGGCTGATGCGCGTGAAATGGCCCATCTTGCGGCCTGGGCGCGCTTCCGCCTTGCCGTAGAGATGCAGCATCAGATCGGGCTCGGCGAGCAAAGCGGGCACCCGCAGCACATCGTCGCCGATCAGATTTTCCATGATGCAGTTTGAATGCCGGCCAGGGTTGCCCAGCGGCAGGCCGGCAATGGCGCGGATATGCTGCTCGAACTGCGAAACGATGCAGGCGGCTTCCGTCCAGTGGCCGGAATTGTGCACGCGCGGCGCCATTTCGTTGGCCAGCAGCGTGCCATCGGCAAGAACGAAGAACTCGACGCCGATGACGCCGACATAGTCGAGGGCCGACAGGATTTTCGCTGCCGACCCCTGTGCCGTCGCCGCCGTCTCCAGCCTGATCTGGGCCGGCAGGGTCGAGGTATGCAGGATGCCGTCGCGGTGGACGTTTTCGGCCGGATCGTAGGCGGCGACCGCGCCGTCCAGCCCGCGCGCGGCGATGACCGAGATTTCGCGCTCGAAAGCGACGAAGGATTCGAGGATCAGCGGCACATTGCCCATGGTCTCGCATGTGCCGGCAAAGCCGCCCGTCTCCATGTTGCGGAAGACGCGCTGGCCCTTGCCGTCATAGCCCATGCGGCGGGTTTTCAAGATGCCGCTGCCACCGAACTCTCTCAGCGCCGCCGTCAGCTCGTCGTCATTGTCGACGGAGCGGAAATCCGCTGTCCTGATGCCGATGCCGTTCAGGAATAGCTTCTCCGCCACCCTATCCTGGGCAACTTCCAGCGCTCGCGGCGGCGGATAAACCGGGACCTTGGCAGCAAGTGCGCCGGCGGCCGCCACCGGCACATTCTCGAATTCGTAGGTGACGAGGGCGCTGACTGCCGCCAGTTCGGCAAGGGCGTCCGCATCGTCATAGGCGGCGGTGATCTGGCGGTTGGCGACCTGAGCCGCCGGGCAATCGGCCTGCGGTTCGAGGATAATTGTGCGGTAGCCGAGGCGCGCTGCGGCAACAGCCAGCATGCGGCCGAGCTGGCCGCCGCCGATAATGCCGATGCTCGATCCCGCGGGCAGGCTCACGGCGCATCCGTCGGTTCGGTGGCGACCCTGGCGGTTTGGGCGGCGCGCCAGGCATCCAGGCGGGCGGCAATTTCTTCGTCGTTCAGCGCCAGCACGGCGGCCGCCAGAAGGGCGGCGTTGGCCGCACCCGCCTTGCCGATGGCAAGCGTGCCGACCGGAATGCCGGCCGGCATCTGGACGATGGAGAGCAGCGAATCCTGGCCTGACAGCGCCTTCGATTCGACCGGCACGCCGAACACCGGCAGCGGCGTCATCGCCGCCGTCATGCCGGGCAGGTGGGCGGCGCCGCCGGCGCCGGCGATGATCACCTTGTAGCCGGCCGCCTTGGCGCCTTTGGCGAAATCATAGAGGCGGTCCGGGGTGCGGTGGGCGGAGACGATCAGCCGCTTGTGCGGAATGCCCAGCGCCTCCAGCGTTTCGGCGGCGTGGCGCATCGTCGCCCAGTCGGACTGGCTGCCCATGATGATGGCGACGTCGGCGCGGTGGTCGGTCAAGCGCATGCTCCCGGCGGTAAAGGCGCGCCTTAGCGGAATTCGGGCTGGCCCGCAAGGATGGCGGCCGCCGCAGCCTAGTCCGGCCAGCGCAGGGCGCCGGATGAATCCTTTCGCGGCTGTCTCATCGCATCCGCCGGCCTGTCGGCCGCGGTGAGCACGGCGCGGAGGCGTTCGGCGACGATCTCGGCCTCGCCTGGGTGCAGGTTGCACGGGTCGAGGAAGAAATGGCCACGCTCGACTTCGTGGTTGCGCACGATGATGGGCGGCGATCCGGCCGCCAATGCCGAGGCGAGGCCGGCGGCACTGAAGCGGCTTTCGGGGGAGACGAAGATCTGCAGCCGGTCGAGCGGATTGGCGGTCGGGTCGGGAATGATGTTTGCGACGATGCCGGGTATTCCCTGCAGCGAATCCCTCCATAGATGGAGCGCCGCTTCCTCGCGTCGGCGGATGCCGGCATGGTCGCGCTTTTCCCAGGCTTCGAGCGCCGCGATGGTGCCGGCGATGCTTTCCTTGCCGACCTTCATGGCGCGGGCGACGCCGCGGTTCTGCAGATAGGCGGCGCGGACCAGATCCTTGCGACCGGTGACGATGCCGCTGGTCGGCCCCGAAAGGAATTTGTGGCCGCTATAGACGACGATGTCGGCGCCGCGCGCCAGGAAGCTGCGCAGGTCATATTCGGAAGCCGCATCGACGATCACCGGCACGCCCCTGGCGTGGCAGATATCGCAGAATTCCTCAAGGGAAAGCATGCCGTATTGCACGGTGTGGTGCGCCACGACGTAGAGCGCCGCCGCCGTGCGCTCGTTGATAGCCTCGCGCACATGATAATCCTGCGTGACGCTGACCGTGCCGGCCGGAATGACCTTGGCGCCGGCGACGCGGATCGACTGGTCGATCGGTGCGCCGTAATTGACGATATGGCCGAGCTGGATGACGACTTCGGACTTCAGCCCTTCGGTATCGTCGGGCAGCCGTTCGATCGCCAGCAAATTGGTGCCGGTCATCGCCCCGGCGATCGCCATTGTGATGCCTGAGGCGCAGCAGGCGGTGATGAAGCCGGCCTCGCCGCCGGTGAGGCGGGCGGTGATCACGCTTGCGGCGCGCTGCAGATCGTCCATCTCCACCCATTGCGAGGCGATCTCGGCCATGGCGCTGATCGCCTCGGGAACGATGATCGAGGCGCCGAGCGTCGTCATCGTGCCGGAGACGTTGATGATCGGCCGCAGTCCCAGCCGTTCACGGATCGTGGTGTTGGAGCCGGTGTCGGAATAGGTTTTCATGTTCAGCAATCCCTTGACGGTCAGGCGGCGATCTCGACGACCGCTTCGATTTCGACGGTGATGTTTCCAGGCAGCGAGCCGACCCCGATCGCCGAGCGGGCATGGCCGCCGATCTTGTCGAAGACGCTGGCGAACAGGTCCGAGCAGCCATTGACCACTTTCGGGTGGTCGCTGAAGGTCGGCGTCGCATTGACGAAGCCGAGCAATTTGACGACGCGCACGATGCGGCCGAGATCGCCGGCGGCGGCGTGCATGACGGCGAGCAGGTTGAGGCCGGTGAGGCGGGCATGCTCATAGGCCTGCTCGACGGTGACGTCCTCGCCGACCTTGCCGGTGCACAGCGTGCCGTCGGCGCGCAGCGGCCCTTGACCCGAAAGAAAGATCAGCCGGCCGCTCTCGGCATAGGTGACGAAATTGGCGATCGGCGTCGGCGGCTCGGGCAGCGTCAGGCCGAGTTCGGCGAGCCGGATGTAAGGCGTCATGGAAGAATTCTCCTTGGGCCGGCCTGTTGTTTTACGCAATTCCCAAGGGAAAGCGCTTCGCGCTTTTCCCGGGAAAACCGCTTACACTTTTCCTGGAATTGCTTTGGGTCGCCCATGTCAGAAATGGGAGGCGCGGAAGCGCGCCAGGAAAGAGCGCAGGCGCTCATTGGTGGTCTCTTCGGCAAGGATCTCCTTCGGCGGGCCAACAGCGCTGACACCGCCATCGGCCATGAAGACAATGCGGCTCGAAGCGTCGCGGGCGAAGGCCATCTCGTGCGTGACCATCACCATTGTCATGCCGTCTTCGGCCAGGCTGCGCACAACGGCCAGCACCTCGCCGACCAATTCGGGATCGAGCGCGGAGGTGATCTCGTCGAGCAGCAGGATCTTCGGCTCCATGGCGACTGCCCGCGCTATGCCGACGCGCTGCTGCTGGCCCCCGGAGAGTTCCGCCGGCAGGCTGTCGGCCTTGTGGGCCAGGCCGACGCGGCTCAGCCAATGCTCGGCGATCTGGCACGCCTCGGCCTTGCTCTTGCCGCGCACCTTGGTGAGGCCGAGCATGATGTTGCCGGCGGCGGTGAGGTGCGGAAACAGGTTGAAGCTCTGGAACACCATGCCGGTTTCGGCGCGCATATTGGCAAGGTCGCGCTCGCTGCGCCGCTGGCGCGCGCCGGCCTCACGAAAACCGACCTCCTTGCCGTTGATGCGGATCGAGCCTGAGTCGTAGCTTTCGAGAAAGTTGACGCAGCGCAGCAGGGTGGTTTTGCCGCTGCCGGAAGGGCCGATGACGGTGACCACCTCGCCCCTGTCCACCTTGAGGCTGACCGAGCGAAGCACCTCGACCGAACCAAAGGCTTTCGAGACCCCGGCAATGTCGAGAAGGGCAGCATTGTCGTTCGAGCTTGTGGCCATCGTGCTAGTCCCGGATGAAGGCAAAGCGCCGTTCCAGCCGCCGGCTGGCGTAGGAAAGCGCATAGTTGACGGCGAAATAGATCAAGGCGCCGAGGATGTAGAGCGGCATCGCCTCATAGGTGCGGCCGATGACCTGGTTGATCGCCTGCATCAGGTCGGTGATGCCGAGCAGCGAGACCAGGGCGCTGCCCTTGACCGCATCGGTGACGCCGTTGATCCAGGGCGGCAGGAAGCGCCGGAAGGCCTGCGGAAAGATGACGTAGGTGAGCCGCTGGCGGAAGGTCAGCCCAATCGCCATCGCCGCCTCGGACTGCCCTTTGGGAATGGAGCCGACGGCGCCGCGGAGATACTCAATGACCTGCGCGGTCTTGAACAAGGTGAGCGCCAGCACCGCCGCCGAGAAGGATTGCAGATGCAGGCCGATGGCCGGCAGGCCGTAATAGACGAAGAACATCAGCACCAGGATCGGGATGCCGCGGATGGTGTCGGAGAAGATGCGCACGGCCCAGCGCAGCGGCGCCGGGCCGTAGACCAGGCCGACGCCGAGCGCGACGCCGGCAATCAGCGACAGCACCACGACCAGCAGCGACACCCACAAAGTGATGGCGAAGCCCTGGGCGAGGAACGGTACGGCGTAGAGGATCTGGCTCAGCATGTCAGCGCGCAGCCCTGAACCGGCGTTCGACCAGCCGCAGTCCGAACAGCAGGGTGTAACCGGTCACCAGATACATCGCCGTCGTCACCAGATAGACCTCGACGATGCGGAAGGTGTTGAAGTTGATCCACTGGGCGCCGAAGGTGAGCTCGGGCACCGAGATCACCGAGGCGATCGACGTGTCCTTGAACAGCGAGATGAAGGTGTTGGACAGCGCCGGCAGCGTGATGCGCAGCATGGTCGGCAGGCGCACATGAACCAGCCGCTGCCAGGGCGTCAGGCCGATGGCTTTGCCGGCATCGAGCTGGCCGCGCGGCACGGCTTCCAGGCCGGAGCGGAACACCTCGACCAGATAGGCGCCGCTATAGATCGACAGCGTCAGCACGAACGAGGTCGGCGCGTCGTAGGCGACGTCGATCACCGTCGGCAGGCCGTAGAAGACAAGATAGACGAGCAGGATCAGCGGCACGTTGCGGATGAATTCGACGTAAGCCGCAATGATGGCGCGCACCACGCGTCCGGCCGAGACATACCAGACCGCCAGCACCAGGCCGATGACGACGCCGATGGCAATCGAAATCACGGCAAGCTCGAGGCTGAGCAGAAGGCCGCCCCACAGCTTGTCGAAATGGCGCCAGATCAGGTTGAAGTTGAGCGTATAGCCCATGCGTCTCCCGCAATAACCAAGGGGATGCGAACTAGAAGGCGGAAGGGCTAACCCTTCCGCCAGCGCTTGTCAGACAACCGGGAAACCGGGATGGCGGGCCGGGGGCTCTTGGCCGAAATAGTCCTTGAAGGCGGCGTCGTAGAGTGCGGTCTCATGGCCGAACATGGCGATGGTGAAGGTCTGGTTGACGAAGGTCAGCCAGTCCAGGTCGCCCTGCCTGACCGCCGCGCCGTAGAGCATCGAGTACCAGCTCTTGCCGGCATCGAAATATTTGTCGGGGTTGCGCGAGGCCAGCCAGCGCACGGTTGAAAGATCGACAGCGGCGGCATCGGCGCGTTTCGATTCCAGTGCCTGCAGCACATTGGCCTGGGTGTCGATCTGCAGCACCTGCGCCTCCGGCAGGGCGTAATGGACCGAGCTTTCGGCATCTACATTCTGCAGGATCGAGATGCGCGTCGCCGAACCACCGGCGAGCAGCTTGTCGAAGGTCTTGTTTTCCGCCGTCGGCAGCGTCAGCAGGGCGACGCCCTCGACATAGTATGGCCTGGAGAAGTGGATCAGCTGCGAGCGCTGCGCGGTCATGGTCATGAACTGGATGGTAATGTCGACCTTGTTGGTGGTGACATTGGGGATGCGCTGCGCCGGATCCTGCATGACGAACTCGGCCTTGCTCGGATCGTCGAACAGACCCTTGGCCAGGATGCGGCCCATGGTGATGTCCATGCCGACCAGCTCGCCGGCATCGTTTTCGAAATGCCATGGCGCGTTGGTGCTGCCGGTGCCGACGATCAGCTTGCCGCGGTCAAGCGAGGTGCGCAGAACGCTGTCGGATGCGGCTTGTGCCGCCGCCTTTTCGGCGCTGACAGCGGTCATCACGCCCGCCGTTGCAAGCCCGGCCATGCCCAGTTTCAGAAAATCTCGCTTGGATGCGTCGTTCACTGCGACCTCCTGTTGTTTGAGTTCCCCTACAGACACACGTGTCGCCGACCTGAATTGTCTCTTACAATAGACATATGTATCCTATACAAGACAGATACTAACATCAGGAATCAGTTATGCAAGATAGCAATGGACTCACGGATCGGGCGGAGCTTGGTCCAGCCGAGAGCCCGACGCCCGACAAGACCTCCGGCTCGCGCGAGAAGGGCCTCAACCGGGTGCTGGAGATCCTGGACTTCCTGCATGCTACGCAGCGCGCCATCGGCATTGGCGATCTCGCCAAGGGGGTGAATGCGCCGCGCTCCACCACCTATACGCTGGTGCGTTCGCTGGTCGATGCGGGTCTCCTGGAGATGGAGGGCGACGGCAACCGGGTCTATTTCGGCAAGAAGCTCTACCTCTATGGAATGGACTATGTGAGGGGCAACGACCTGCTTAGGCGGGGCCGGCAGGAGGTCGACAATCTGTCGCGCGAGACCGGCGAGACCTCCGAATTGTGCATGCTGCAAAGCGGGCGCTATACCATCGTCCATTCCAGCCCCGGCACCAGGCCGTTCCGCATCAGCTCGGCCACCGGCCTGCAGATCCCGCTGCCATGGACGGCATCGGGGCGGCTGCTTCTGGCCGGATTGGAAAGGGCCGCCATCCAGGACATGGTCTCGGAAGACGACCTTTTGCTGCCCGACGGCCGCAGGCTGCAGTTCGACGACTTCATTGCCGATATCGCGACGGCCAGAACGACCGGCTATTGCATCACTTCGGGGCTGGTCGACGCCTACACCAAATGCCTGGCCGCCCCTGTCTTCGCGGCCGCCGGCAAGGTCGAGGCGACGATGTGCCTGGTGGTGCCGATCGACACTTCAGCGGAGAAGACCGACGAATTGCTGACGTTGCTGCGCCATCGCGCGGCGCGGCTGTCGATAGCGGGGTGAGCAGTTAGGCCCCGAGGCCGTCGGCTAAGCGATGATGTCCGGAATGATCTTGTCTTCCAGCGCCATCAGCCGGTCCTTGAGGAAAAGCTTCTTCTTCTTCATGCGCTGGATCTGCAAGGGGTCGCAGCCCATGGCGATCATCGCATTGATGGCCGCGTCGAAATCGGCATGCTCCTGCTTCAGGCGGGAAAATTCGAGGCGGACATCGGCCTTTTCCTGGTCGGACATTCTCTACCGTCTGCATGTCTGCGGCGCCCGGCAATGGGCATGATTGGGCGGGGGCGGCATCAATTGCCGCCGGCGCGCAGCCAATATCACATATCACATTGTCGTGGAATGCTACCACGCAGCATTCGACATCGCAGCCGGATGGTGGCAGACTGTCATGGTGCCGTCACAGATGCGACCTGCGGTGGACGTGCCTTTGACGGCTGCAATCGAGGAAACCATGAAAGGGAGAACCAATCATGTCTCTTGCATCCCATCTTGATGAGTTGCAGCGGAAACACGGTGATATCGAACGCGAGATCGACGATGCGATGAACCATCCATCGGTCGACGACCTCGAAATCGTGAATCTAAAGCGACGCAAGCTGGCACTCAAGGACGAGATTGAAAAACTGAAGGCGAAACCGACGAGACACTGACGCCCTTCCAGGATTAGACGCGCCGCCTTGGCGCGTGACTATCGCTCCGGTGGCGACATGCCGCCGGAGGCCTGTTTTTGCTACTGATTCCGATACTGTTGGCCGGCGAAACCCGTCTGTGGGGTCGCCGCGCTGCTGCGATTTGGCGGCTCTGCTTGTCTGTCGCCATTGACAAGCCATCTTTGCTCCTCCACCTCATGCCCGAACCTCAGCGCTATGCGCTGATAGCTGTTTGAGCGTGCGTCGACGTGGACGTATGTCGCTCGGGTGATCAAGAGGCTGCCGGCATGACCGGGTATTTTTCCTCCCCCTTTGCGCGCCGGACATCGGTCGGCGTCGATGTCGGCGGCGTGGTCGTCGGCGGCGGCGCGCCGGTCGTGGTGCAGTCGATGACCAACACCGACACGGCCGATATCGACCAGACCGTCGCGCAGGTTGCGGCTTTGCATCGCGCCGGCTCCGAGATCGTGCGCATCACCGTCGATCGGGACGAGAGCGCCGCCGCCGTGCCGCGCATCCGCGAACGGCTCGAACGGCTCGGCATCAATGTGCCGCTGGTCGGCGACTTCCACTATATCGGCCACAAGCTGCTGGCCGACCATCCAGCCTGCGCCGAGGCGCTGGCCAAATACCGCATCAATCCTGGCAATGTCGGCTTCAAGGACAAGAAGGACCGCCAGTTCGCCGCGATCGTCGAAATGGCGATCAGGCATGACAAGCCGGTGCGCATCGGCGTCAATTGGGGGTCGCTCGATCAGGAGCTGCTCACCCGGCTGATGGACGAAAACCAGCGCCAAGGCTTTCCGCTGACGGCGCAGGAAGTAACCCGCGAAGCGATCGTGCAGTCGGCCATCCTGTCGGCCGAAATGGCCGAAGAGATAGGCCTCGCCCGCGAAAAGATCATCCTGTCGGCCAAGGTCAGCGGCGTGCAGGATTTGATCGCCGTCTATGCCGAGCTTGCCACGCGCTCCAACCATGCGCTGCATCTTGGCCTCACCGAAGCCGGCATGGGATCCAAGGGCATCGTCGCCTCGTCGGCTGCCATGGGCATCCTCTTGCAGCAAGGCATTGGCGACACCATCCGCATCTCGCTGACGCCGGAGCCGAATGGCGACCGCACGCGCGAGGTGCAGGTCTCGCAGGAACTGCTGCAGACCATGGGCTTCCGTCAGTTCGTGCCGATCGTCGCCGCTTGCCCCGGCTGCGGCCGCACGACCTCCACCGTGTTCCAGGAGCTCGCCCAGAACATCCAGGCCGATTTGCGCAAGAACATGCCGGTCTGGCGGGAGAAATATCCCGGCGTCGAGAACCTCAAGGTCGCGGTGATGGGCTGCATCGTCAACGGCCCCGGCGAATCCAAGCACGCCGATATCGGCATATCGCTGCCCGGCACCGGCGAGACGCCGACCGCACCCGTCTTCGTCGACGGCAAGAAGTCGGCGACGCTGCGCGGTCCGTCGATCGCCGCCGATTTCGAAAAAATGGTTGCCGACTATATCGAGCGGCGGTTTGGCCAGCACGGCAAAGCCGCGGCCGAATGAGCCATGCGGGGGCTGCTCAAAGCCGGGGTGATCCTGCTCTGCGGGCTGAGTGCCGGACAGGCACTTGCCGATCCACCGCAATCGCGCTCGGCGGCGAAACGATTGATCGGCCGTGTCTGTGACCTGATCGAGACGCATGCCGAGCGGAACGGCCTGCCGAAGGATTACTTCGCCCGGCTGATCTGGAAAGAAAGCCGCTTCGATCCCAATGCGGTTAGCCCGGTGGGCGCCGAAGGCATCGCCCAGTTCATGCCGGGCACCGCCAAAATGCGCGGGCTGGCCGATCCTTTCGACATCGAGCAGGCGATCCCGGCTTCGGCGAAATATCTCGGCGAGATGAAGCTCGCCTACGGCAATCTCGGCCTGGCGGCGGCCGCCTACAATGCCGGCGAGAACCGGGTGTCGCGCTGGCTGGGTTCGGGCGGCTTCCTGCCGATGGAGACAGAGAGCTATGTCTTCGACGTCATGGGCGAACCCGTCGACAAGTTTTCCGACAGCGCTTACACCGGGACGGTCGAGCCGCTCGACGCGAAAACCAGCTTTGCCGTCGCCTGCCGCAAGCTGCCGGTGATCATGTCGAGAACCGTGGCGATGGCGTCGATCAATGTGAAGCCATGGGGCGTCCAGGTGGCCGGCAATTTCCGCAGGGGCGCGGCGATCAATCAGTGGCTGAGGGTCAGGAGCCGGTTTCCGGCGCTGCTTTCCGGTCGTGACCCGGTGGTCAGCCGGGTGCGCACGCCGATCGGCCGACGCGGCATCTACGCCGTCAGGATCGGCGTCGACGACCGCGCCGCCGCCAACGTCATCTGCCAGAAACTGCAAAGCGTCGGCGGCGCCTGTATCGTCGTGCGCAACCGATAGGGGGCGACATGACGGCCAAAATCGTCCTGCTTAATGGCGTCGGCAGCGCCGGCAAAAGCTTGATCGCCAGGGCGCTGCAAACAATCGCCACCGAGCCCTTCCTGCATGTCCAGATGGATGCTTTCATCGACATGCTGCCGCCGGCGCTGCAGGATCATGCCGACGGGTTTTCCTTTGAGACCGTGCTGGAAGACGGCAAGCCGTCGGTGGTGATCAGGAGCGGGCCGGTCGGCGCGCGAGCCATGCGCGGCATGCGCCATGCCATCGCCGCCATGGCCGGGCAAGGCAACAATCTCATCGTCGACGACGTGATCTTCAATAAGAGATAGCGGAGTATGTCGAGTTGCTGTCGAGCTTTGACCTGCATCTGGTCGGCGTCATGGCGCCGCTGGAGGTGCTGGAAGCGCGCGAGGCCGCGTGCGCCGACAGGCTGCTTGGCCTGGCGCGCTGGCAATATGGACGCGTCCACAACGGCATGGACTACGACCTCGAAGTCGACACCAGCCTGCTGACGCCGCTTGAATGCGCCCGTCGCATCCAGGAAAGATTCCGACTATAGTGGCCGGTGTCTTTGACACGATCGCAGCTTTTACCAATTGCCCAAAACGCAGATAGCCGTCTCTGGCCTGCAAAGTCGTGTCGATTAATATTTATGAGCCTTGCTGTAGTAAGACGGGTCGAAATTTCTGGCGAGACCTTTGGGGCCGTTAACGGGGGAACATCATGCCGGTGACAAATTTCCTTAGACGCGTCGTCGGTGAACTTGAAACGCCGCGCGCCAAACGGCCGTTCGGTTCTGGCTGGCTGTCCGGCTCGATTGGCTTGCTTGCCGGGGTCACCGCCCTGCTGATGGTCATCGTGCTGCGCTACCCGTCGCTTACATCGATGCCGGATCTGGCCCCCATCCACCAGATGCTGTTCTTCAAGCCGGTGCTCTATTTCGTCCTCATCTCCGGCTATATCCTGGCGATCCTCAGCATGACGCTGCGCAGGCAAAAGACGCTCGGCGCGGCAGCCATGTTCACTGTGCTGCTGGCGTCGCTGGTCGGCATGCTTCCGGTGCGCCATCAACTGCACATAGACGGGGTGTTCTTCGGGCTCGATTTCTTCATCCTGAACGCCTTGTTCATGGGTGTGCTGTTCGTCCCGCTCGAACGTCTTTTCGCGCGCAACAAGGATCAGACCGTGTTCCGCGACGAATGGCGCGAGGACCTGTTCTACTATCTGGTCTCATCGCTGCTGGTGCAGATTTTGACCTACCTGACCTTGGCGCCGTCCAACTTCGTCAATGCGCAGGGCGCCCTTGGTTCGGTGCGCGCCTGGGTCCACGGCTTGCCGTGGCTGGTGCAACTGCTGGCGGTAATGTTCCTGACCGACTTTGCCCAGTATTGGGTGCATCGGGCCTTTCATCGCATTCCCTGGCTGTGGAAGTTCCATGCCGTGCACCATTCCGCCAAGTCGATGGACTGGATTGCCGGTGCGCGCATGCATTTCCTGGAAATTATCGTGCTGCGCAGCCTGACGGCAACCCCGATGTTCGTGCTGGGGTTCGATGAATCGGCTATCCAGACGTATATATTGATCGTCTACGTCTATTCGTCTTTCATCCATTCCAACATCGGAACCAGTTTCGGTCCAGTCGAAAAGGTGCTGGTGTCGCCGCGTTACCACCACTGGCATCACGGCCTCGAGAAAGAAGCGATCGACGTAAACTTCGCCATCCATTTCCCGCTGCTCGACCGGCTGTTCGGTACCCACCATATGCCTGAAGGACGCTGGCCGAACGGCTACGGCATTCACGGACATCCCGTTCCGAACGGATACTGGCAGCAATTCCTCTATCCCTTCCGGCGCGGCTAGACTGGATCCATTAGCGAACCGCGCGTGTCACCGCGCCTGGCGAGGTAGCCCAATCCATGACAAGCGACAGAGCCCCCAGATGCGTGACGGCTACATAATCTGCGGCACGCCGAGAACCGGAAGCACATTGCTGTGCGGTCTGCTGGCATCGATGAAAACAGCCGGCGATCCGCACTCCTTCTATAGGCGGGAGGACAAGGCGGAATGGGCCGAAGAGTGGAAATTGCCGCATCCCGAGACGATGAGCGCGCATGACTTCGATGTCGCCTACCTCAAGGCGGCAATCAGCGCGGGAAAGGGCGGAACAGCCGTCTTCGGCTTGCGCCTGATGCGGGAGAACCTGGGTGAACTCTCGGCCATCCTCGACCGGATCTACCCAGACCTGCCATCGGACAAAGCACGCTTTGAAAAGGCCTTCGGGCGGGTCCTCTACATCCATCTTTCGCGCGAAAACAAGCTGGCGCAGGCGGTGTCGCTGATCAAGGCCGAGCAGACCGGGCTTTGGCACATCGCGCCCGACGGAACCGAGATCGAACGAGTCGCACCGCCGCAGGAACCCCGCTACGATTTCAAGCGGATCCAGCGCGAGCTTGCCGAACTCGAAGCCTATGACGGGGCCTGGAACGTCTGGTTCGCGGAGCAGGGGATCGTCCCGCTGCGAATCGGCTATGAGCGCCTGTCAGCCGATCCGGCAGCGGCATTGGCATCCATCTGCAAGGCCCTGGACGTTCCGGCGCCGAATGCCGCCGACGTAAAGCCGGGCGTCGCCAAGCTCTCGGATGAAATCAGCCTCGACTGGATGCGCCGCTATCATCTGGACGCGGCGATTTGATCAAGCCCTCTTTACCGCCACCGTTTCGCTGAGCCATGTGCCGATCTTGCTGCCGAGACGGTCGGGCGACACCGGCTTGGGTAGATAGTCGTCCATGCCGGACTCGATACATTTGTCGCGGTCGCCCTTCAGTGCGTGCGCGGTGACGCCGATGATTGGTGTGTGATTGCCACTCGCTGCCTCCGCCGCCCGGATGACGCGGGTCGCCTCGTAGCCGTTCATCTCCGGCATGGAGACGTCCATGAGGATCAGCTTCGGCCGCAGCGCCCGGTACATCTCGACGGCCGTGCGGCCATTGCTGGCGATGCGGTAGCTGAGGCCAAGCCCATTGAGGATCTGGCCGAACACCAGCTGGTTCACGTCATTGTCCTCGGCGATCAGAATATCGATCGGGCCCTTTGGCGTGGCGATCGATTCAGGCACTGTGGCCGCCGGAATTGCCGGGCCGCGAATGACGGTGAAGGCGGGTGGCGTCACGGGTGCCGCCTGCGGAACAACAGGCTCGCGAACGAACTGGGCCTTGCCGATCTGGGCCCGCGCTTTCTGGATGGCCGAGATGACGGTGCCGAGCAGGATGGCCGAGCGCGCCGGCTTGGTGAGATGCGCGGCGATGCCGAAATCGATGACCATCTTGCCGAAATCGACCTGATCGACCGAGGTCAGCAGCACCACCGGGATGGCGGAGAGACGGCTGTCGGCGGAAATCGCCTTGGCGACATCGGCGCCGTTCATGCCGGGCATCTGGTAGTCGAGGATGATGCAGTCGACCGCAGCACCGAGCTGGCTGGCCCGGTCTAGAAAGGCGAGGCCAACGGCGCCGCTTTCGGCGGCCGCGCAGTCGAAGCTCCAGCTTCTGAGCTGTTCCAGCAAGATCTCGCGGTTGACCGGGTTGTCGTCGATGACCAGCACGCGGGCGCCGGTGACATCGACCGGCACGATCTCGTTGCGCGTGTCCTGCTGATGCGCCGGCAGCGGCACGGCGAACCAGAACACCGAGCCGCGGCCGATCTCGCTTTCGACGCCGATCTTGCCGCCCATCAGGTCGATGAGGCGGGCGGCGATGGCAAGGCCGAGGCCGGTGCCTTCATGGCGGCGCGTCGACGAGCCGTCGACCTGCGCGAATTTCTCGAACACGTTCTCGAGCTTCTCGGCAGGAATGCCGATGCCTGTGTCCTCGACGCGGACCTTGAGCTGGACCATGCCGTCGACCACCTCGCCGCCGACATCGATCAGCACATGGCCCTTCTCGGTGAACTTCACCGCATTGCCGAGCAGATTGGTGACGATCTGACGGAACCGTCCGGCATCGCCGACGACATGGGCAGGCAGGCGCGGGTCGACACGCACGATCAGCTCGAGGTTCTTTTCGGCGACGCGCGCCGACACCAGTGTGGCCACGTCCTCGACCGCTTCGGCAAGCCGGAAGGGTGCAGGATCGAGCGTCAGCTGACCGGCATTGATCTTGGAGAAATCGAGGATGTCGTTGATGATGGTGAGCAGCGCATTGCCGGACTTGACGATGACTTCGGTGAAGGTTTTCTGGCGCGCGTTAAGCTCGGTCTTGGCGAGCAGTTCGGCCATGCCCAGCACGCCATTCATCGGCGTGCGGATCTCATGGCTCATATTGGCCAGGAATTCCGATTTGGCGCGGTCGGCCGCTTCGGCATTGAACAAGGATGCGGCGGATTCGGTGAAGGCGCGGCGAATCGCATTTTCCATCGGCCGGAAGATCCAGAGGGCAACGATGGCAAGAACCGCGAACAGAAGGCCGCTTGCCCACAACAGCAGCCTGTCGCTGGAGGCGTCGGCCAGATGGCGTTCGCCATCCATGGCGGTACGCACACGCACCAGCATCGGCTGGACGAACAGGTCGTTCTGGTTGAGGATTTCGCGCGAACTCCATTCGTCGGTCTGTTGCGCCGCCGACATCAGGTTGAAGTTGCGCACGATGTCGCGCGACGACCAGAACAGGTCGCCGTTGACGGCGGCCGACGAGAGTTCGTCCAGCGTTTTGGCCGACAGGCTCGGCTTGATCGCGGCCAACTCCGCGGACAGTGTTTCGATCTCGCTGGTCAGGCGTTGCGAATGGCCGCGCGCTGCGGCGGCAAGGCCGTCACGGGTTTCGGTGCGCCAGGTCGTGCTGGCGGTTTCGGCAAAGCTGGAGGCGTTGCGCAGGTCGCGGGTGAAGACGACGAGATTGCTGCTCAGCGCGTCGATGTCGTGGCGGAAGGAATTGACGCGATTGAGCGCAAACATCACCGCGGTGGAAGCCAGCGCAAAGATGAGCAATCCCGAGATGTAGCGGATCCGGATCGAGCGGATGAAGAAAGAATATTCCGGCATGCGCAACCCCAACACATACGCATCATTTTAACGGTCGGGATTACGCTTGATTTACATTAAAATTCCGTTCGCGCCTGGCGGGCCGTCAAGATCCTGGCTGCACGTGCCCGGAGTTGGCGCCATAGAGGGTGGCATCGCATTCGCGCATCATGCGCAGTGCTTCTTCCTCGGTCAGGCCGAACTTGCGCATCATGCTCCGGATTTCGGGGCCTACAGCTATCTCCACCGGTCTTGCCGCCTGGCGGGTCTTCCTGGCCTTTTTCTTGGACATCAGTACGTTTCCCGTCTTGACCGACACATGTTTCGCATCAGCCCTGGCCCGGCCTCACCGTGCTGCGCCAGACCATGGGCGCATGGCAGATCAGGCGGCTGCCAGCCTCCTCCCGCGCGCCGGTCGCGAGCCGCACGGCGCGCCTGGCGATCTCCTCGATCGGCGGCGAGAACGTCGTCAGCCGGTAAGAGGCCCAGTCGGCCTGTTCAATGTCGTCAAAGCCGATGACGCAGAGATCGCGGGGTACGTTGATGCCGAACTCGTGGCGGGCCGCATCGAGAAAGCCGCACGCAATCAGGTCGGTCACGCAGAACGCCGCATCCGGCCGCTGCCGGCCGGAAAAGAGTCGCCTGGCGCCATCGGCTCCGGTGGCATAGCCGGTGCGGCCCTCGCGCCACACGGTCACCTCCAGCCCTTCCTTCTGCGCGGCGGTAAGGAAGGCGGTTTCGCGGGAGAGCAGGCTGGGCGTGCCGGCAGCCGAGGTCACCAAAGCGGGGCGGGTACAGCCGGCCCGGATGAAGGCATGCAGCGCTGCCTCTGCGGCTGCAGCGTTGTCGACACCGATATTGTGCGGGCCGTCGAAGCGGTCATCGCGATTGATCAGCACCAGCCGCTGGCCGTTCTCAAGACAGGTGCGGATCAGCAACTGCGGCGGCGAGCCGGACAGAACGATGCTCGCATCGGCGCGATAGTTCAGCGTGTTGCGCAGCGCCTGGTCGACATGGTGGCTGGGGCCGGAGGTGTTGAACACCATGGCCATTTTGCCGGCGTCCCGCAGATGTTGGGTCAGCGCCTTCTGCAGGCGGGCATGATAGGGCGTGTCGCCGTCGGCAACGATGAGGCAGACGATGCCGGTCGAAGCCCGCATCAGGCCGCGAGCCAGATGGTTGACGTGATAGCCGAGTTGCTCGGCCGCCAGCATCACCCGCTCGCGGGTTTCCCCGGAAACGGAAGCGCCGGGCGTGAAGGTACGTGACACGGCCGAGCGCGAAACCCCGGCGAGGTCGGCAACCTGCTGGGCGCTGGAAAAACCGGTGCGGATTCTCGGAACCGTCAAGCGAACGCTCTCGCTGCTGTTTTCGTAATTCTTTGCACGCCCGTGCAATGTAATGCAACTCTTCTGCCATTGCCACCCACCGCACTTGACAGGCATGGCGGAATGCAACAGCTTTGCACAGCCGTGCAATACAAGCCGGCTCAAGAGTGGCATCGGAGGAATACCCTGTCCATTTCGCCGAAGACGGCATTGAGGGCGCGACTGTCCGGACCGGCTGCATGAGCAGGGCGGCGGCGCATCCGAAGGCGGACCGGCTGTCCGAGGCCGAGATGGACAGGCGTGCCGAGGTCTGCCGGAAACTGCTTGTCACGGCCGGGCAACTGGCGATGGAAGGCTATGCCCGGCAGGGCGCCGTCCAGCCGGTGGCGATGAAAGGCCCGCAGGATTTTCTCACTGAAACCGACGGTAAGGTCGAGGAGCACATCCGCGCGACGCTGGCAGACGCTTTTCCGCAGGACGGGTTTTTGGGCGAGGAAGGCGGTGGCATCGGCTCTGCCCGCATGTGGGTCGTCGACCCCATCGACGGCACCTCCAATTTCATGCGCGGTATTCCGCATTTCTGCATTTCGATAGCTTTCGTCGAGGACGGCCGCAGCGAGATCGGCGGCATTGCCAATCCGGCCATCGGCGAAACGTATTTTGCCCGTCGCGGGCAAGGCGCGACACGCAATGGCGCGCCGATCCATGTTTCGCCGACGCAAGCGTTCGACCGTGCCTTTGTGGAGTTCGGCTGGTCGCCGAGGATTCCGAACCGTGAGTATCTCGACAAGGTGAGCCTGGTGTGGGCGCTCGGCGCCAATGTACGCCGCTCCGGCTCCGGAGCGCTTGGGCTGGCCTATGTGGCCGACGGCCGCTCGGATGCCTATGCCGAGCTGCACATCAATTCGTGGGACTGCCTGGCCGGATTGCTGCTGGTGGAGGAGGCAGGCGGCCGGGTGAACCGGTTCCTCGACGGCGACGGCATGGCGAAGGGCAATCCCGTGCTTGCGGCAGCACCCGGTGTCGCGGCGACATTGTCCCAGGTGATCGGAGTGCCGCTCGACGACGGGTAGATCGTTTCCAGTGAGAAGACAGGGAGGAATATCGATGAAGACATTTGACAGTAAGCAAGGCTTGCGCGCCGCCTGGCTTGGCCTTGGCGCGGCGCTGGCCATGTTCGGATTGGCGGGTGCCGCCCAGGCGGCCGACCGCAGCCTCACAATGTATTGCGCCGTCGACGAGGCCTGGTGCCGGGCGATGGCGACCACCTACCAGAAGGAGACGGGCGTCAGCGTCGACATGACCCGCATGAGCGCCGGCGAAATCTACGCCCGCCTCCGGGCCGAGAAGGACAATCCGCAAGCCGATATCTGGTGGGGCGGCACCGGCGACCCGCATCTGCAGGCGGCGGAAGAGGGCCTCACCCAGGAATACAAGTCGCCGCAACTGGCAAACTTGCGCGACTGGGCGCTGAAGCAGGCCGACAGGTCGAAGAACCGCACGGTCGGCATTTATCTCGGTGCGCTCGGCTATGGCTACAATGAGGAAGATCTGAAGCAGCGCGGGCTGACCGCGCCGGCGTGCTGGGCCGATCTGGTCAAGCCGGAATTCCAGGGCGAGATCGAGATGGCCGACCCGAATTCATCGGGCACGGCCTGGACCATGCTTGCCACCATCGTCCAGCTGATGGGCGAGGACAAGGCATTCGACTATCTCAAGCAGCTCAACAAGAACATCGCCGAATACACCAAGGCAGGGGCTGCGCCGGCGCTCGCCGTCGGCAAGGGCGAGACGCTGATCGGCATCTCCTTCCAGCACGACGTGATCAATGCCGCGAAACAGAACCCTGCCGTGAAGGTGGTGTCGCCTTGCGAAGGCACCGGCTTCGAGATCGGTTCGATGAGCATCGTGACGGGCGCCAAGCATGCCGAAGAGGCGCAGAAATTCTACGACTGGGCGCTGAGCCCGGACGCGCAGAAGCTCGCGGCGCCGAACGGCAGCTTCCAGATCCCGTCGAACACCGCCACGCCGGTGCCGCCCGAGGCGCCGGACCTCTCGAAGATCAAGCTGATCGACTACGACTTCGCCAAATACGGCTCGTCGGCCGAACGCAAGCGGCTGTTGAAGAAGTTCACCGACGAGGTCCGCAATGGCGGCTGAGCGCGTTCTTTCGCGCTCACTCTAGCATCTGATCGCCGGCTGCCCTTCGCGGCAGCTGGCGCACCGTCCTTTGGCAACAGAAAGACATTGAATGGCCGCGGCCGGTTCCATGGTCAGTTCCGCTCCTGGACGCAGCGCGCTCCCCTGGGTAATGGCCGCGTGGGCGAGCTTCGTGCTCTTGCCTTGGTACAAGGTCGAAGGCGGCTTCCTTTCGTTCGACTGGCTGGCACAGCCGGCGGATGCGACGCCGGCCATCATGCTGGCGCTCGGTGGCCGGCCCTGGCTGTTGCCGATTATCCTGCCGCTTCTGCTGGCGAGCTGGCTGGTGGCGCGCAACAACCCCAAGAGCCTGGCGGTTGCAGGCGCGGCGGGCCTGCTGTGGCTGGCCATCGAAGGCTTTTCCATCATCCATTCGGGCTGGGGATTTGGCTTGCTTACCCAGGTCGCCGGCACGCCGGGACCGATACAGCCGGGGCTCGGCTGGGGTGCGGCGCTCTATGCCGTGGCGATGCTGATGTTCATCGCCGAGGCGCTCGCTGCGCGGGGATGGTGCAAGGGCGACCGTTTCGTCGTCGGCTCGCTCTCAATCGTGATTGCTTCGCTGATCCTGTTCGTCGCCTATCCGCTGCTGTCGATCCTCACCTCGGCCATCAAGGACAATGACGGCAATGTCGTGCCGGCGCTGTTCTTCGATAAGATCTTTAGCGCCAACATATGGAGCCTGCGCTGCCTCTATGGCGAGGGCTCCTGCGGCGTGGCCTGGAACACGGTGGCGATCGCAGTCCTCGTCGGCTTTTTCTGCACGGCGCTCGGCCTAGCGCTGGCGCTGATCGCGCTACGCACCAAGCTGCCGGCCAAATGGTTGCTGCGCGGCCTGTCCATCCTGCCGATCATCACGCCGCCCTTCGTCATCGGCCTGGCGCTGATCCTGCTGTTCGGCCGCGCCGGCATCGTCACCAACCTCATGTCGGTGCATCTCGGCATTCCGCGCAGCCGCTGGATCTATGGCATGGCCGGCATCACCATCGCGCAGGTGCTGGCCTTCACGCCGATCGCCTTCCTGGTTTTGGTCGGCGTGCTGCAAGGGGTCAGCCCGAGCATGGAGGAGGCGTCGCAGACCTTGCGCGCCAGCCGCTGGCGGACGTTTCGCACCGTCACCTGGCCGTTGATCCGGCCGGGCCTGGCCAGCGCCTTCCTGATCTCGTTCATCGAGAGCATGGCCGATTTCGCCAATCCGCTGGTGCTGGGAGGCAATTTCAACGTGCTGTCGACCGATATATTCTTCGCGGTGGTTGGCGCGGCGCACGACCAGGGTCGCGCGGCGGTGCTGGCGATCGTGCTGTTGATGTTCACGCTGGCAGCCTTCGTCATCCAGCGCCGCTGGATCGGCAGCCGCAGCTACGTCACCGTCGCAGGCAAGGGCGATGGCGGCGTACCGGCGACGCTGCCCAAGGCCTTGCGGATCGGCTGCTACGCCGCCGTCGTTCCGTGGCTGGTTCTGACCATCGTGGTCTACGGCATCATCCTGGGCGGCGGTTTCGTGCAATCGATCGGGCGCGACAACACGCCGACGCTCCAATATTTCCTCACCGCCTTTTCGATCGAGAAAGGCGTCAATGGCTGGTTTTTCAGCGGCTCGGCCTGGCCGTCGCTGCTGATGACCATCGGCCTTGCGCTGGTGGCGATGCCGTTCACCGCGGCGCTCGGCATCCTGACGGCCTATCTGCTCGACCGGCAGCGTTTCGCCGGGCGTACCATGTTCGAGTTCCTGGCCATGATGAGTTTCGCCATTCCCGGCACGGTGATCGGCGTCAGCTATATCCTTGCCTTCAACGTGCCGCCGGTGCAGTTGACCGGTACCGGGTTGATCATCGTCATCTCCTTCATCTTCCGTAACATGCCAGTGGCGATCCGTGCCGGGCTCGCCAATCTGGGCCAGATCGACAAGAGCCTGGACGAGGCATCGCTGACGCTTGGGGCGCGGTCTTTTGCTACCTTGCGGCGGGTGATCCTGCCGATCCTGAAGCCGGCGATCGTGACCGCGATGATCTACAGTTTCGTGCGCGCGGTGACGGCGGTCAGCGCCGTCATCTTCCTGGCGAGCGGCCGGTTCAACCTTGCCACGGTCTACATTGTCGGGCGCGCAGATGTCGGCGAATACGGCATCGCGATTGTCTATTCGGCGGTGATGATCGTCGTCATGATGGTCATCCTGATCGGCATCCAGCTGCTGGTCGGCGAACGCCGGCTCGGCCGGCGCCGGCCTGGTCCGGAAGCCGTTGTGGCAGCAATCTGATGGGGAGAAGCGGCGTGGATCAGACGGCGAAGACTGCTGCCCCGGTTGCGACGGACAGGCCAGCGGTGCGGTTCGAGGGCGTCACCAAGAAATATGGCGCGGTGATCGCCGTCGACAACGTCAGCTTCGACATCGCGCCGGCCAGCCTGGTGACGCTGCTCGGGCCCTCGGGTTGCGGCAAGACCACGACGCTCAGGCTGATCGCCGGGCTGGAACAGACCAGCACCGGGCGCATCCTGATCGACGACAAGGACGTCACCTTGCTGTCCGCCGCCGAGCGCGATGTCTCCATGGTGTTCCAGTCCTATGCGCTGTTTCCGCATATGAACGTGATGGAGAATGTTAGCTACGGCCTGCGGGCGATGGGGCTTGGCAAGGCGCAGGCAGCCGAGCGCGCCGCCGAAAAGCTGTCGCTTGTCGGCCTGTCCGGCTACGAGAAGCGCCAGCCGAGCGAATTGTCCGGCGGCCAGCAGCAGCGCGTCGCGGTGGCGCGCGCCATCGTACTGGAGCCGAAGGTGCTGCTGTTCGACGAGCCGCTGTCCAATCTCGACGCCAAGCTGCGCCGGCGGGTGCGCGACGAAATCCGCGGCCTGCAGCAAGATCTGGCGCTGACCATGGTCTATGTCACGCATGACCAGGAAGAGGCGCTCGCCGTCTCCGACCGCATCATCGTCATGAACGCCGCTCGCGTCGCCCAGGACGGCACGCCGCGCGACCTCTACAACGAGCCGACCAACCGTTTCATCGCCGACTTTATGGGCGACGCCAATCTGCTCGACGTCGAGGTGCTTTCCAGCAATGCGACCAGTGCAAGGGTCAAGGTCGGACCCTTGCTGCTCGACATGCCGGGTCGCGGTAACGCTCCGGGACCGGCGATGCTCGCTGTGCGCCCGAATGCCGTGCGAATCTTGCCCGGCCAGCCAGCGGGCACCATGAAGGGCCAGGTGGTCAAGAGCTCGTATCTCGGCGACCACATGGAATACCGCATCGCGATCAGCGATCCAGCGGTCGAACTGTTCGCGACATCGCCTGATGTCACACCCGCCGTGGCGGAAGGGACGATGGTCGGGATCGATTTCGATCCGGCGAAGATCGTGCTGATCAAAGACGATTGAACGCGCCGGGAAAGCACCTTCGAAAAAATCCAGCCTGAATGTCACACCGGCCGGACCTGCCTCGTCATGATGGCGTACCCAACACAAGGACTGCAATCATGACTGCCAAAATCGACCTCTTCGCCGCCGCCCCTGCGCTGATCAAGCAGTGGCAGCGCGCATCGACCGAACTCTCCGTCGCCGCCGGGCTCGAGCACAGCCTCAACGAGCTGGTGAAGCTTCGGGCGTCGCAGATCAATGGCTGCGCCAACTGCATCAATCTGCATGCCACCGAAGCGCGCGAGAATGGCGAGACCGAGCAGCGCATCTATCTGCTGCCGGCCTGGCGCGAAGCGCCCTGCTACAGCGACCGCGAGCGTGCTGCGCTCGGCTGGACCGATGCGCTGACGCGCCTCTCGGAAGGACAGGACCGCGAAAGCGCCTATGATGATCTTAAGGCGCATTTCACCGAGGAGGAGCAGGTGAAGCTCACCGTTTTGATCAACATCATCAATGGCTGGAACCGCATCGCCGTTGGCTTCGGGCTCTACACCGACGCAGCAACGATACGCGCCAGCGCCAAGGCGGCCTGATGACGGCGACGGCACCCGACGACGCGGCAGCGGGCTTCGGCCCGCTGCGTCCGAAGCTGATGCGGGTCGCCTATCGCATGCTGGGCTCGGTGAGCGACGCCGAGGATGTCGTGCAGGATGCCTTCATCCGCTGGATGGGGACCGACCGCTCGCAGGTTCGTGAGCCAGAAGCGTTCCTGCGCCGCACGGTGACGCGGCTTTGCCTTGACCAGCTCAAATCCACGCGGCGCCAGCGCGAGACCTATATCGGCCCTTGGCTGCCCGAGCCGATCGTCGAAGAGGACGATCTTGAAGATGTCACCTTGCCGCTGATGTTGGCGCTGGAGCGGCTTTCGCCGCTCGAGCGGGCGGCCTTTCTCCTGCACGATGTGTTCGGGCTGGAATTCGAGGAGGTCGCGACCGCCATCGAGCGCGATTCAGCCGCCTGCCGCCAGCTTGCCGCTCGCGCACGGGGCCATGTCCGCGAGGCGCGGCCCCGCTTCAAGGTGGAGAAGCAGCGTGGCCTGGAGATCGCCGAAGCCTTTTACGCGGCATCGCGCAGCGGCGACATGCAGGCGCTCGGCGCGCTGCTGACGGAAGATGTCAGCGCTCATGCCGATGGCGGCGGCAAGCGTCCGGCGGCTTTGGCGCCGGTGCTGGGCTTCGACGCCGTCATGAAGCAATACGCGCAAGTCGCGGCCTGGCTGCGCGACAATCGCTCGACGCTGGTGCGCGTCGGCTTCGTCAATGGCCTGCCGGGGTTCGTCACGCGGGAGGCCGATGGCGAATTGCAGACCACCGCGCTTGACATCGAGGACGGCAAGATCGCGGCCGTCTATGTCATGCGCAATCCCGACAAGCTCAGGCATCTGCACTAGACCTGAGATTGAATCGGGCGAAATAGCGGTTCGGCCTGCCTCCAAAGGCCGGCCTTTCCTGTGTGCGACCCGCAGGACGATGTCAGGGCCCTTTGCCGCTGCCGCCACCGACCTCTAGGATGCCTTCTCGCCGTCACGTGGCTGGATCAGGCTGCGCGCGGCGTCTGCTCCTGCCGCAAGGATGCGATCCGACAATTCCGTCCCCGCTGCCGCGCGGGCCAGCTGAAGCGTGCCTATGAGGGTCGCAAAAACGCCCAGGGCGGCGGCTTCCGGGTCCTTGGTCTGCGGAAGTACTGCAGACAACTGGCGCACCAGAACCAGCAAGCGTTCGGTATAGACTTGGCGCGTTTCGGGCGGCTGACGCGCGAGTTCCGGCAACAGGGCGGCCGACGCGCAGCCGGCTCCCGGATTGTCCCGGTGCTCAGCTGACAGATACGCCGCTATGCCCATCTCCGGACCACCGGCTGCCAATACCTCCTGCAGTTGCTGCGACTGGCTCTCCAGTGCCGCTACAAGGCTTTCACGCACAAGCTCCGCCTTGGACTGGAAATGCGGATAGAAGGCTCCGTTCGTCAGTCCGGCGTCGCCCATGATGGCTGCCAGTCCGGACGCGGCGATGCCGTCACCGCGAAAACGCTGGGCTGCGACCTCGACGATGCGATCGCGAGAGGCTTCCTTTCGGCCCTTTTCGTAGCGCATGGCGCTCTTCCTTTCTGCTATTGCATTATAGGTGTAATGTGATATTACGATCATAACTCAATCAACGGCAAAAAGCTAGCCCTCATGTCTGTGGAGTATCAAATGAGTACCCTTTCGGGAAGAACCGCAGTCGTGACCGGAGCCTCTTCGGGCATCGGCCGCGCCACTGCCGAGGCCTTGGCGCGGGCGGGGTATACCGTCTTCGGGACAAGCCGCAGCAAGGCCGGCAACGGCCCGGCTAAGGTGTCCATGCTGACCTGCGACGTGACCGACGGGGAGTCCGTCAGCGCCCTCGTTGCAACCGTGCTGGCCCAGACCGGTCGTATCGATCTGCTGGTGAACAATGCCGGTGTCGGCCTGCTTGGCGGCGCCGAGGAATCTTCGGTCGCACAGGTGCAGGTTCTGTTCGACGTCAATCTGTTCGGCGTCATGCGCATGACCAATGCGGTGTTGCCGTCGATGCGGCGCCGCGGCCAAGGGCGCATCGTCAACATCGGCTCGATTCTAGGATTGGTGCCTGCGCCATACTCAGCGCACTACTCGGCGGTCAAGCACGCGCTGGAGGGCTATTCGGAATCGCTCGATCATGAGGTTCGCGCCTTCAACATTCGCGTCTCGGTCATCGAGCCGGCATTCGTGCGCACCGTCTTCGACCAGAACGGCATCGAGCCGGATTCCCTGTTGAAGGACTACGATCAGGCGCGCGCCGGTCTCAAGGCGCTGCTTGCCGATGTGATGCCCAAAGCCGATCGGCCGGAAGTGGTGGCGGATGTGGTCGTCAAGGCAGCGACCGACGCCCGTCCGCGACGGCGCTATACCGCAGGGAAGGCAGCGCGCCAGGTCAGCCTGCTGCGCCGCTTCGCCCCCGCGGGGATGTTCGACAAGACCTTGCGCAAGCAGTTCCGCCTGCCGGTCTGAACAACGGTGGGACGGAGAATTTCACACACAAACGGCACACCAACGGACACTCTCAGAAAGTCACTGCCATGAAGGCATTCGTTGTCGATAAATATAACAAGAAAGGCATTTTGCGGCTGGCCGAGATGCCGGAGCCGGAGCTGCTGGACAATGACGTCCTGGTCGAGGTCCATGCCGCCGGGGTGAACCTGCTGGATTCCAAAATCAGGACCGGCGAATTCAAACTCGTCCTTCCCTATCGCCGGCCCTTCATCCTCGGTCACGACGTTGCCGGGAGGGTTGTCAGGGTGGGCTCGAAAGTCCGCAAATTCAAACCCAGCGACGCCGTCTATGCGCGGCCGCGCGACGGCCGGATCGGGACATTCGCCGAATTCATCGCAATCGATGAAGCCGACGTGGCGCTGAAGCCGGCGAACCTCAGCATGGAAGAGGCGGCCTCGATCCCGCTGGTCGGTCTGACCGCCTGGCAGGCTCTCATCGAGAGGGCGGGTCTGAAGACAGGCCAGAAGATCTTCATCCAGGCTGGCTCCGGCGGCGTGGGGACATTCGCCATCCAGTTGGCAAAGCACCTCGGCGCGATCGTTGCGACAACAGCGGGCGCGGCAAGCAACGATCTGGTCAGGGATCTCGGCGCCGATGTCGTCGTCGACTACAGGAAGGACGACTTCGAGAAAATCCTGTCGGGCTACGACGTCGTCCTGAACAGCCAGGACGCCAAGGCGCTTGAGAAATCCCTGACTGTGCTGAAACCGGGTGGGAAGCTCATCTCGATTTCCGGTCCTCCGGATCCCGAATTTGCCACGAAACAGGGACTGAACGTGGTGCTAAGGCTGCTGCTGCGGCTGCTGAGCCGTGGTATCAGGACCAAAGCCAAGCGCCGGGGCGTGGGATTTTCGTTCCTGTTCATGTCGGCGCAAGGTGAGCAACTGAGCAAAATCACGTCCCTCATCGAAGATGGGGCGATTCGCCCGGTCGTCGACAGGGTCTTTCCTTTTGAAGCGACCAATGAGGCGCTGGCTTACGTCGAAACAGGACGCGCCAAGGGCAAGGTCGTCGTCAAGGTCAGATAGCGCGCCCAGTTGCTTTGGGGCATTTGAGAGACACCAAAGCAAGGCAGCGCAAGGCCGACAAATTCCGAAAACGGTTCGGCATCCGATCGCCCAAACCTCAGTTGTTGCGGATTGCAACGAAGCTTGCCGCTGCCTTCAGCAAGGCTGCCTGTCCGCCGTAAGGCTCGAGCAATTCATGGGCCTGCTTGACCAGCCCATGGAGCTGGCTGCGCGCCCAGTTCGCGCCATGCAGCGCCACCAGCGTCGCCTTGCCGGCGGCTGCGTCCTTGCCGGTCGCCTTGCCCATCTGGCTGGCATCGGCGGTCAGGTCGAGCAGGTCGTCGGCAAGCTGGAAGGCAAGCCCGACCGCCGAGCCGAATTCGGCCAGCCGGTCGCGGTCCTGCGGTGCGGCGCCGGCAATGATCGCGCCGGCTTCGCAGGCGAAGCGGATCAGCGCGCCGGTTTTCATCGCCTGCAGCCGGATAATGCCGGCTTCGTCCGGCCTGTTGCGCTCGGCTTCGAGGTCGAGCGTCTGCCCGCCAACCATGCCCCCGGTGCCAGCCGCGCGCGCCAGCGCCAGCACCAGCGCCGCCCTGCGCTCCGCCGGCAGCGCCGTCGCCTCATCGGCGAGGACATCGAAGGCAAGCGTCAGAAGCGCATCGCCGGCAAGTATGGCGGTAGCTTCATCGAAGGCCTTGTGCACGGTCGGCTGGCCGCGGCGCAGATCGTCGTCGTCCATGGCAGGCAGATCGTCATGGATCAGCGAATAGCAATGCACGCATTCGAGCGCCGCCGCCACGCGCATCGCCGCCTCGCCATCGGCGCCAAAAAGGGCGGCACTTTCCATGACCAGGAAGGGGCGCAGCCGCTTGCCGCCGTTCAGCACGCCATGGCGCATGGCCGCCATCAGACGCTCCGGTCGGGCGATCTCGCCGGCAAGCGTGCGGCCGTCGAGCAGCAGCCTGAGCCCGGCCTCGATCGCCGCCGCCCGCCCCAGAAGTGCGGCCTCAAAGGCCAATTGCTCGTCTTTCGTCATGGCCGGGAGCGGTAGCCGACACTCAGACGTTGCGCAAGAAGCCTCGCGCCATTATGCCGGAGGCGGGAGAGTGGCGCGGGTGGGGGCGGCTTGACGGAACCGATCGTCGATCATGAAACCGAAGGGTTTGAGATGGCGCGACCAAGGCGCGTGAACCGCGCCGGTCTGAAGCGCCTGGCACGGCGCGGCCTGGTCGTCGCCGTCGTGCTGGCGGCGATACCCATTGTGCTGACCTTCCTCTATCTGCCGTCCTTCGTGCATCCGATATCGACCTTGATGGTCAAAGACCTCGCGACCTTCTCCGGTTACGACCGGCGCTGGGTGTCGATCGACGATGTGTCCCCGGTGCTGGCCAATTCGGTGATCATGTCGGAGGACGGGCAATTCTGCTTCCATCGCGGCATCGATCTCGGCGAATTGCGCGGCGTCGTCGACGATGCGCTGGCCGGCGAGGCGACGCGCGGCGCCTCGACCATCACCATGCAGACGGTGAAGAACCTTTTCCTGTGGTCGCGGCCGCTGGGCTCGGTGCGCAAGGTGGTCGAACTGCCGCTGGCCGTCTATTTCGACGCGGTGATGTCGAAACGGCGGATCATGGAGATCTACCTCAACATCGCCGAATGGGGGCCGGGCATTTACGGCATCGAGGCGGCGGCGCAGCACCATTTCGGCGTTTCGGCCAAACAGCTGTCGCGGCGGCAGGCGGCATTGCTGGCCGTCTCGCTGCCCAATCCGATCGCCCGCAATCCGGCCAAGCCCGGTCCGGGTCTGCGGCGGCTGGCGTCGCTGATCGAACGCCGCGCCGGCCGTTCGGGCGCGTATGTCGGTTGTCTTGATTAGGTAGAACCGCTGCCAGTTCAAAAAAAATCGCCACGGTGCTGGCCAAAACGGCGCAGGGCGTGTATAGGCACCCGACTTTCTCAGATTATGGCCCTGACGCGGCCCTTTCACGAGGGCTATCGGGGCATTTTGACCATGTAGTGGAGCATATCCATGGCCGTTCCGAAACGAAAAACCTCTCCGTCCAAGCGCGGCATGCGCCGCTCGGCCGACGCTCTCAAGGCCCCGACCTATGTCGAGGACAAGAATTCCGGCGAAATGCGCCGCCCGCACCATATCGACCTGAAGACCGGCATGTATCGCGGTCGCCAGGTGCTGACGCCCAAGGAAAGCTGAGACCAGCTTTCGAAGGGTTTGAATGCCAAAAGAACCGGCCATTGGCCGGTTTTTTTTGCGTTTGGTGCGCCGCGCCGCCAACTATGCCAAAGACCGGGCGTCCGTGGCGATACAAGCTGCGGCGGCGGTGCTGTATTGAGTCCGCATGCCTTGTCGCGGCGCTTCCGCGCGATGATCGACCGGCTTCAGAGGGACCGCATGACCAAGCTCACCACAGCACCCCGCGATGTCTTCCAGACCTTCATGAACTTCCCGCTGGTCGAGGACCTCGATGCGCTGAAGGCGGATGTCGCCATCATCGGCATGCCTTACGGCAGTCCCTACACGATCGACGAGCTGGTCAACGACCAGACCAACGCGCCGACCGCGGTGCGGCGCGCCTCGCAGCGCATCAGCCTCGGGCTCGACCGCTATGATTTCGACATTGGCGGAACCCTGTTCGACGGGCAGGACGTCAAGGTGGTCGATGTCGGCGATGTTCCCGGCGATGCCGCCGGCGGCCACTATAGGTTGGCCGAAACGGCGATCCGCAAGATCCGCGTCGCCGGCGCCTTGCCGATCACCATTGGCGGCGATCACGGCATTCCAATCCCGATCCTGCGGGCGCTTGACGACGAAGGGCCGATCACCCTGGTTCAGATCGATGCCCATCTCGACTGGCGCGACAATGTCAACGGGGTCAGGGAAGGCTATTCCAGCCCCATCCGCCGCGCTTCGGAGATGGCGCATATAGCCGGGATTTTCCAGCTCGGCATCCGCGGCCAGGGCAGCGCCCGGCTCGAGGAGGTCGAGGCGGCCCGCGCCTACGGCTCCAACATCGTCACCGCCAATGAATGGCAGGATATCGGTACGGCGGCGCTGCTCAAGCGCATCCCGGACCGTGGCCGCTATTACCTGACCATCGATGCCGACGGTCTCGATCCCGCTGTCATGCCGGCGGTCGAAGGGCCGGCGCCTGGCGGCATCAGCTACCGGCAGACGATCGAACTGATCAAGGGCCTGTTCGCCAAGGGACGTGTCGTCGGCATCGACATCGTCGAGATCGCGCCGGCGCGCGACGTCAACGAGATCACCTCGATGACCGCCGGCCTTTTCATCCTCAACGCTATCGGCGCCGCCGTGCGGACAGGCCAGTTCAAGCGCTGAATCCCGGCGTGTCGGTGGTCAGCCGGGGCAACTGTGGCTGACAGGGTTGTTTCGCGCGGTCTTTTTCCGTGTTTGCGGGCGCTAGCGAAAAATCTTGACGGCGTGCCTGCGGGGCATTCTACAGAAGGTGCCCCCATTGTTTAGGCAATTCCTTGGGAAACCGCTTTCCTGGAATTGCTAGAGGAGACGCCTGATGTTCGGTGCCATCCCGCTGCTGATCGTGCCCTTCGTGGCCTACAATCTCGGACTCCTCGGAATATTCGGCAGCGGCGACGATCCGTGGGCGACCGAGATCTTCTCGTTCAGCATGATGTCGGGCGGAGTGTTTTCGATGACGCTCGGCGACTTGATGGTCGTGATCGGGCTGATCTTCCTGTTCCTCGAAATGGTGAAGTCGGTGCGCACCACGAACGCTTCGATCATGGACCATCTGTTGTCGACGCTGGTCTTCGTGGCGTTCCTGGTCGAGTTCCTGCTGGTGAAGGGCGCGGCGCACTCCGTCTTCTTCACGCTGATGGTGATCGCCCTGTTCGATGTGCTGGCCGGGTTTTCGGTGTCGATGCGGTCGGCGAGTAGAGACATAAATTTGAACTAGCCGCCTTCGTTGGATGGTCGCATCCGTTCGCGATTGGCGTGGCTGCTCTTTCTGGTCGTCATCCCAGGGTCTTCGCGACGGAGTTTCGCTCCTGCTTCGCCCTGGGATGACGAAGCTCCCCCTCAGCCCGGATCGGCGGTGAAGCCCGCCGCTTCGATGCCGGCGATGGCGGCGGCCTCGTCATTGTCCGACGTATCGCCCGAAATTCCGACGGCGCCGATGACGGCGCCTGCCTTGTCGCGGATCAACACGCCGCCGACGACCGGCAATACGCGTCCACCCGAAACGTCCGAAATGCCGGCGACGAGATGCGGCCGCTCCTTGGCGAAAGCCTCGACACGGCGCGAGCCCATGCCGATGGCCAGCGCCCCATAGGCCTAGCCGGCCGACATTTGCGGGCGCAGGAACGAGGCGCCGTCCTGACGCTGGAAGGCGACGAGATGCGCGCCGGCATCCAGCACGGAAACGCCGAGCGGCTTGAGCTTCAGCTCGGCGCCCTTGGCGAAGGCGGCGTCGATGATGTGCTTGGCTTTTTCGAGGGTCAGTGCGGTCATGGCTGTCTCCTGATCAAAACGCGTCAATCATCGCCTGACATGCGGGATGCGAAATCCCGGTTGCGGTTGAAATTGCTTCGCGTGGGAAAGCGGAAATGGCGGGCATTGCTGATCGTGGCACATGGCGGATACGATCCGCCGGCATCCAGATCGGGCGTCGATGAAGAAGGCCGCGCTATTTTTTCTTGGCTCGGGGCGCTTTCTTGACCGGAACGGCAGGGGCGTTGGCGAGGTCTTCCGCTTCCTTGGCAAGGCGCAATGCCCGGAGCTTGTTGGTCTTGGCCTGGCGGGCGTCGGCCTCGGCGACATACTCCGCCATCGCCTTTTGCCGCACCGTGGCTGCCTCTTCCTGCTTCTTGAAACGCATATCTGCCCTGGCGCGGGCAGTATCCTTAGAGTTCTCGACCAAGAGCGTTATCCAATCCCGTAAATTATGTTTTTCAGCCCCTTGATAGCAGAGCCGGCCTGATAATGGGGAAATAAGTTGGTCAAGCGGCCGGGACCTCGATGCCGCTCGACGCCTTGCGGGCTACCACCGCCTCATATCCGGCCTGCAATGTAGCGCGGACGGAAGGCTGCGCGGGTGTGGCGACAGGCGTGCCCAGATGGTCGTGGCGCAACTCGTCCATGAACTGCTCCCACATTGGCGGTCCGCCTTTCTCCAGCAGCTCGGCGCGGATCGAAAGCTCCTCGCTCACCGGCAGCCAGACGCGGCCCCAAGCGCCGAGATGCGCCATGATCGGCACCAGCGTGATGGCCATCTCGGTCAGGCTGTAGATCGCCTTCTGCTTGTGCGAGGGGTCGTCGGCCTTGGTCAGCATGCCGAGTTCCATCAGCCGCTTCAGCCGGTCGGCCAGGATATTGGAAGCGATGCCCTCGATCGAGCCGTTGAGCAGTTCGCGAAAGTGGCGTTTGCCGCCAAAAATCATGTCGCGCAGGATGATCAGGCTCCAGCGATCGCCGAACACTTCCAGCGACAGATTGATAGGGCATCCCGAGCGGTGTTCGGTTTTCATCCGACTCTCTCCAAAAACCAGTTGCATTATCGTATCAGTTTTATTATCGTGCAACCGATTGCAAAACGCAATCAGTTTGATTGGCCTTTGATTGGCCCATGCGAGGAGAGTCCCATGACACGGGCAGCAGCACCCGAAATCGTCTCCCAGACGTTTGGGGATCCCGGCGATCCAACCGTTCTGCTGATCATGGGCGCCATGGCCTCGATGCTGTGGGGGCCGGAGGCGCTCTGCAAAAAGCTCGCCGGCGAAGGCCGCTTCGTGATCCGCTACGACAATCGTGACACCGGCCTGTCGACCAAATATACGCCGGGCGAGCCGCCGTATACGTTCGACGACATGGCGGACGATGCGGTGCGCGTCCTCGACAGTTGCGGCATCGGCAAGGCGCATGTGATCGGGATGTCGATGGGCGGCATGATCGCGCAACGATTGGTGTTGAAACATCCCTTGCGTGTCATCTCGCTGACCGTAATCAGCAGTTCGCCGGTGGGGATCGACACATCGCAGCTGCCGGGGACGACCGAAGCCTATATGGAGCACTCGGCCGATGGCGCCAGGGTCGACTGGTCGAACCGCGACCAGGTGATCGACTTCGTCGTCAAGGACGCGCGTGAGATCGCCAGCACCGCGCATCCGTTCGACGAGAAGGCGATGCGGGCGTTCATTGAACAGGACTACGACCGATCCGGCGGCTTCCTGAGCGCGACCAACCATTTCATGCTGAAGGGCGGCGAGGATCTGAAAGGACGCCTGCGCGAGATCAAGGTTCCGCTGCTCGTCATTCACGGGACATCGGATCCAATATTTCCGGTCGAGCATGGCGCAGCCCTTGCCGACGCTGTTGCCGGCGGGCGGCTTGTCCGCGTCGAAGGCGGTGGCCACGAACTGCATCCCGACGACTGGGGCACGATCATCGACGCCATCGTGGCGCACACCAAACCCTGAAGGCAGTCTGGAACCTTGACACATTCGCCTCACGGAAATAGTTAAGTAATTGCTTCAGTGTCGGCGCAGGCTGGCACCGCTCCAGCATCGGCGAACCACAAACAGACGAGCAAAAAATGTCCCTGACGTTCCATTTCCATCCGCTGGCGTCGTTCTGCTGGAAACCGCTGATTGCGTTTTACGAGAACGACACGCCCTTCACGCCGGTGATCGTCGACCTCGGCGATGAGCAGTCGCGGGCAGCGTTCCTGAAAGTGTCGCCGACGGGCAAGATGCCGGCGCTGCATGACGATGCACGCAACCGCACGGTGCTGGAATCGACCGTCGTCATCGAATATCTGGCGGCGCATTATCCCGGGCCGGTCGAGCTCATCCCGGCCGAGGCCGACCTTGCCCTCCAGGTCCGCCAGGCCGACCGTTTCTACGATTTCTACGTGCAGGCGCCGATGCAGAAGATCGTCGGCGACAGGTTGCGCCCGCAGGACAAGACCGATCCGTTCGGGGTCGATGAGGCGCGCGCGCAACTGCGCAACGCCTATGCGATCATCGAGGAGGAGATGCGTTCGAAAATCTGGGCGGCCGGCCCTACCTTCACCATGGCCGACTGCGCGGCCTCGCCGGCGCTGTTCTACGCCAACAAGGTCGAGCCGTTCGGCGACAGCTATCCGGCCGTGAAACACTACCACGACCGCCTGCTCAAGCGGCCGTCCTTCGCCCGGGTGGTCGAGGAGGCGCAGCCCTACTTCAAGTTCTTTCCCTACAATAACGGCTGATCGCGATGCTGCACGATCCCGCCCAGCTCGACCTGATGTTCCAGGCGCTCGCGGACCCGGCCAGGCGCAGCATGGTCGAGCGGCTGTCGCGTGGGCCAGCCTCGGTCAGCCAGTTGGCCGAACCGCTGGCGATGTCGCTGTCGGCCGTCGTCCAGCATCTCAACGTGCTCGAAGCAAGCGGGCTGGTGCGCTCGGAAAAGCTCGGCCGCGTGCGCACCTGCCAGATCGCGCCGCAGGCGCTGCGCAGCGCAGAACACTGGATCAACGAACGGCGGCTGACATGGGAGCGTCGGCTCGACCGGCTCGGCGATTTTCTCGCCGGGACCGAATGACCTGAAGCAGAGGAGAAATGACCATGCCCGGCAAAAGCAGAGCGGAGTTGATCCGCGGCTATTTTGCCGCCTACCAGGCGAATAACAAGGCTGCCGTCGCGGCGGTGCTCGCGGACGATTTCACCTTTACCAGCCCCTATGACGACGCCATCGACCGTGCGACCTATTTCGAGCGCTGCTGGCCGGACAGCCCGGCCTTCAGCTCGATGGTCATCGAGCGGATATGCGAGGACGAGGACGCCGCCTTTGTCCTCTATCGCTGCGAGACGGCGGACGGAAAGACCTTCCGCAACACCGAACTGCATCTGTTCGATGACGACAGGTTGCGCGCCGTCGAAGTCTATTTCGGCGCGTCCTATCGCGACGGCGTCTTCGTCGCGCAGAAACCATCAAGCTGACCAAGAGGACCTGACCATGGCCGAACGATCCGTCGTCCACTCCACCTTCGTCCTCGAGCGCCTCTATCCAGTTGCACCGGCGAAAGTCTATTTCGCGCTCAGCGATCCGGCCGCCAAGCGGCGCTGGTTCGCCGACCCCGACAACCCGATGACCCACAGGCACGAAATGGATTTTCGCGTCGGCGGCCAGGAGGTCAATGCCGGCGGGCCGAAGGACGGGCCGATCCACACCTATACCGCCACCTATCAGGACATCGTGCCCAACCAGCGCATCGTCTACAGCTACGACATGCTGTTCGGTGATGTCAGAATCTCGGTTTCGCTGGCGACAATTGAGCTTCGCCCGGAAGGCACGGGCACGCATCTGGTGCTCACCGAGCAGGGCGCGTTTCTCGATGGGCACGACACACCGTCATCGCGCGAGCATGGTACCCGATTCCTGCTCGATGCGCTGGGCAAGGCGCTGGCAACGGACACTTGAAAGCCAGGGAGGCGAGCTGGAATCTCGGCCTATGCTTCCCAGAACTGATCAAGCCAAATATTGAGCTTGAGGAAGCCGGCACTGCTGACTGTATAGACGCGCCTCGTGCCCTCGGCCCTGGCCTGAACCAGACCGGCGTCCAGCAACACTTTCAAATGCTGGGACACGGCCGGGCGGGAGACTGGAAGGCCCGAAGCCAGTTCGTTGACGGTTTTCGGGCCACGCCGGAGCTCTTCCAGAAGATAGCGCCGGTTGGGGTCGGCAATCGCCATGAAGGCGTCAGAAAAGATCATGCCTATATTTGTGGGGCAAAGCTTTTCAAATCTCAACCGTCGGCTTCCGCTTTTCTGAGCCGCAGTGCTTCAGGGGTGACCGAGCGATCGGCCGGCTGGGTCTTGAAGGCATCGCGGTCTTCGATCGGCACCGGCGCGCGGCGGCTGATGCGCAGCAACGTGTAGGCGGCGAGGCTGAGATGCGCCAGCGCGGTGGCCAGGAACAGGCCTTCGGGGCGGAGCCAACCCATCAGGGCGGCAGCCAGCAGGGGCCCGATCATGGTTCCGAAGCCATACAGAAGCAGCAGGCCGCCCGAGACCTTGACGAAATCCTCCGATCGGGCGTGGTCGTTGGCATGCGCCACGGCGATCGAATAGAGCGTGTAGGCAAAGGCGCCGTAGGCGGCGGCGAAGACAATGACGAGGACGGCGGAACGCGGTTCGAACAGGAAGATCAGGATGGCGAACAGTGCGGCGCCGAAAGCCGCGCCCGCCAGCACGAAACGGCGGTCGGTCTTGTCGGAGAGGCGTCCGGCCGGAAGCTGCATGGCCGCGCCGGCAATAACGACAAGGCTCATCATCAGTGCGATCTGGGCGGTGGAGATGCCGATACGGGCGCCGTAGACGGCGCCAAGCGTGCCCCAGGCGCCATTGGCGATGCCGACCAACAGGCAGGCGATCGCCGACACCGGCGAGTTGGCGTAGAGACCTTTGACGTCGAGCTTGACGTCCTGCAGCGGCTTGGGAGACGAAGCCGACGACACCGCGGTCGGGATCAGTGACAGGCAGAACAATATGCCGGTGATCATGAACAGCGACGCCGATCTGACGTCGCCGCCGGCAACGATCATCTGGCCGCCCATGATCGAGGCATAGGTGACCATCATGTAGAGGCCGAAGACGGTGCCGCGGTTCTCGTTGGTGGCCTTCTCGTTCAGCCAGCTTTCGATGACCATGAAGGCTCCGGCCATGGTGAAGCCGGTGAAGGCGCGCAGCAGGATCCAGACATATTCGTCGATGATCAGGCCGGTAAGCAACGCCACGATGGCGCCCGAAGCGGCAAAGGCGCCGAACGCCCGGACGTGGCCGGCGCGGCGCACCAGGCGCGGTGCGAAGAAGCAGCCGGTGACGAAGCCACCGGCCCAGGCCGTGCCCATCAGACCGAGCGATGCGGTCGAAAACCCTTCGAGCTGGCCGCGCAACGGCAACAACAGGCCGTGCAATCCCGAAGCCGCGAGCAGGAAAGCGGTGCCGCGAAGCAGCGAGAGGATCGGCCTGTAGCTTGCAAACATTGTTTGATCCGTCTGGAGATTCGGTGGCGGGGTCTGAAGACAGGCGCATTCGGGCTTTTCGGCGGCGGATGCTCAACGCCGAAACTAACGCGAAAACTAGCCGCGGCGAAACAGGGCTTCGGCCGCCGATTTGGTGCTGCCCTTGGTCTGGAGCTCGGCTTCGAGCCGGGCAATCTCCTCGCGCAGGATGCTGATCCGTTCGGTAAGGTCACCGACCGAAAGCAGCGACAGATCCTGTCCGATCTCATGCGGGCGGGCTTTCTTTTTGGGTTCGTCGTCGAAGATCGCCATCGTCGCTCCTCCCTATTCAGTATTGGGCTGATTTGGCCATTTGCCTGATCCGGCAATCAGCATACATAGGGCAGGGGCGTAGATGCAAACAGCCGGCAAGAAGCTGGCAGCCGGCGACAGACCGGCGGACCGAGACGGGAAATTTCATGGCGGGCGGACATAAAATTCCAGCCACGATGACGGCCATTGCAATCTCGCAACCGGGCGGGCCGCGGGTGCTGAAACCGGAAACGCGCGACGTGCCGGTGCCTGGTCCCGGCGAAATCCTGATCCGGGTGCGTGCGGCCGGCGTCAACCGCCCCGACGTGCAGCAGCGCAAGGGCGCCTATCCGGCGCCGCCCGGCGCTTCCGACCTGCCCGGTCTCGAGGCATCGGGCGAAGTGGCCGCCCTTGGCGACGAGATATCGCGCTGGCGCATCGGCGACCGGGTCTGCGCGCTGACGCCGGGGGGCGGTTATGCCGAATATGTCAAGGTTCATGCCGGCAGCGTGCTGCCGCTGCCCGCCGGCTTCACCCACACGGAGGCGGCCGCGGTTCCGGAAAACTATTTCACCGTCTGGCACAATGTGTTCGAGCGCGGCGGCCTGAAAAAGGGTGAGACGCTGCTGGTCCATGGCGGCTCATCGGGCATCGGCACCACGGCGATCCAGCTGGCGTCGGCCTTCGGCGCCTATGTCGTCACCACCGCCGGCAGCAAGGAAAAATGCGACGCCTGCCTGAAACTCGGCGCCGACCGGGCGATCAACTACCGCGAGGAGGATTTCGTCGCGGCGGTCAAGGATGCGACCGGCGGCAACGGGGCCGACGTCATTCTCGACATGGTCGGCGGCGACTATATCGCGCGCAACTACGAGGCCGCCGCGGTCGAGGGCAGGATCGTCCAGATCGCCGTCCAGGCCGGCGCGGTGGCGAGCGCCGATTTCTCGAAAATCATGGTCAAGCGGCTGACCCACACCGGCTCGACGCTGCGGCCTCGCACGGTCGAGTTCAAGGCGGCGCTCGCCGCCGCACTGGAAGCACAGGTGTGGCCGCTGCTCGGCACCCGGAAGGTAGCGCCGGTGATGGACATGATCTTCCCGCTGACCGACGCCTGGCGGGCGCATGAGCGCCTGGAAGAGGGCGAGCATATAGGCAAGATCGTTCTCGACGTCGGCTAGATGGGGCGAGATTCAGGTGAGGCCGGCCTGCGAATGGCGGCTCCCTGCGCTTCCGGCCTTCGCCGGCCGAAGCCCTCATGAGGGTTGCGGCAGTTAAGGCTACGGCCGGCGTAGGCCGGTTCTCGGGAGCCGCCATTCTCGGCTCGGCCTGGCCTGAATCTCGCCCCATGCTCCGCGCTCAGCCTGTTGGCAAGATGAACAGAAGCTTAATGCTGCAATGCAGCATTTGCATTGCGGCTATGCAAAGACGTCTGTTCAATTCGTGGGCAGCACTGCCTATCTAAGCGTCATCGAAACGATTTGATCCAACAACTGGAGGACAACCATGAACCCGATCCGCGCTTTCCGTAACTGGCGTATGTACAACGAAACCGTGCGCGAGCTGAACAAGCTCAACGCCCGTCAGCTCAGCGACCTCGGCATCAGCCGCGGCGACATCGAGAGGATTGCCCGCAAGGCCATCTAATTCGAAGCATGGTCGGCCAGTGAGGCCTGACCACGCGGCAGAAGCAAGAGCCGCCGCAGACGGTATCCCGTCGCCGGTTCCGAGCCCGCTGGACCCTGTCCGGCGGGTTTTGTCGTTTTGGACCCCCTGTACAACTCGGCATCAATGATCGCCGGAGCCGAGGTCCTCCTGGCCTCCCCCGCTGTCCGGTGTCCGGCGGCTGCGCCCTGCGCCAAAAACATTGCGAAACGGCAGCGGAGCGGTTATACAGGCCGCGAATTTCCCATTTTGGTGGCTCTAAACCACCGCCCGCGCGGGAACGCGGGCGAACGAGAAGGATTTTTGAAATGGCCAATACGCTGCTGATGCCCAAGGCGACCGCCGTCTGGCTGGTCGACAACACCGCGCTGTCCTTCGAGCAGATCGCGCAGTTCTGCGGGTTGCATCCGCTCGAGGTCAAGGCGATCGCCGACGGCGAATCGGCGCAAGGCATCAAGGGCATGGACCCGATCATGACCGGACAGCTGACCCGCGACGAGATCGCGCGCGCCGAGAAGGATCCGAACCAGCGCCTGAAACTGTCCGACCCCAAGGTGCGGGTGCCGGAATCCAAGCGCAAGGGTCCCCGCTACACACCGCTGTCGAAGCGCCAGGACCGGCCCAACGCCATCCTGTGGCTGGTCCGCAACCATCCGGAATTGAAGGACGCGCAGATTTCGCGCCTGGTCGGCACGACCAAGTCGACGATCGAACAGATCCGCGAGCGCAAGCACTGGAATTCGGCCAATCTGCAGCCGATGGACCCGGTGACGCTGGGTCTCGCTTCGCAGATCGACCTCGACATGGAAGTCAACCGCGCCTCGCGCGGCCGCGAGCAGGCGCAGCCTGTCGGCGACACGCTGCTGCCGGCTGCCGTGACCGAGCGCCTGGTGCCGGCGCCGGAGAAGCCGAAGGACGAGGATGCCGAGCTCGACGCAAACGCCGTGTTCGCCAAGCTTTCGGCGCTCAAGTCCAAGAAGGAAGATGCGGACGACGAGTGAGATTTGCGACAGTTCAACAAAAAAGCCCGCTTCGAGCGGGCTTTTTAACTGATTGTCGAAATCTCAGCTGCGCGCCGCCCGGTCCGGCGTCATGCCATAATCCTCGCTGCGCTCGACCGCGCGGTAGAAGTCGGCGAGCTGCTTGCCGCGCTCAGGCTTGAAGATGCGGCCGGCAATGACCACCGAGGCGATGCGGTCGATGCGGAAGGCGCGGAAATCGTCGCGCATCTCGCACCAGGCAACCAGCGTCCATACCTTGCCCCAGAACCACAGACCGAGCGGACGGATGTCACGCCCGGTGCCGCGGCCGGCCTCGTCGCGGTAGTCGATGGTCAGCACCTGTCGCTTCTCGACAGCGCGCTCGATCACGTCGATCGCCTCACGCGCGGCGTCGCTCACCACCCACATGGGCGTGTGGATCTCGGTGCGGGCGATGCGGTCCTTCTCGGCGTCGGGCAGGACGGCGCCGATCTTGACCAGCGCCTCGTCGGCCGCACGCGCCATGGCCGCGCCGCCAAAGGCCCGCACCATGCGGGCGCCGGCGACCAGCGCGACGATTTCGTCACGCGTGAACATCAGCGGCGGAAGGTCGAAACCCTCCCTCATCATGTAGCCGACGCCGGCCTCGCCGTCGATCGGCACTCCGGTCGACTGCAAATCGGCGATGTCGCGGTAGATGGTCCGCTCGGAAACCTCGAGCCATGTGCCGAGCTTCTGGGCGGTGACCAGCCGGCCGCCACGCAGGTGCTGCACGATCTGAAAGAGCCTGTCGGCACGTCGCATAGTATGGTCCCTCGGCTGCTTGTCTATGAATGTCATGGTCCCAAAACCGGTTCCGGGTGACATCCATGTCCTGTTTTATGCTTGTCGTTCTCCCAAAAACCGCTGCGCACTTTTGGGCGACACCCATTATGGTTTAAGTCCTTCGCGCTTGCGCTGCACGGCGACGAATTCCGCGCCGAAGGACAACTTCTTCGTTGTCGGCGTGTTCACGTCGAGCACACGCCAGTACGGCGTGATATCGTTCAGCGTCATGCCGCGTTCGAGATCCTCATTGGCGGCTTCGGCGACGGTTCGCGGATGATAGCCGATGGTGACCGGACATGTCACTTGCGCCCCATGCTCGATGGCGAGCGCGGTGCGCAAGGCGCGTACATCCATCTCGAGGCCGTTGGGGATCGTGCGGATGAAATCATCGACCTGACGGGCCGTCGGCACCAGCATCGGCTGGCCCTCGACGACGTCGCCCATTGTGCGTGGCGTCGGCTTCACGCCGACGCCCGGCGTGTTCAGCCTGTCGTTCCAGCTTTTCACCATTCATGTCTCCTGACACGTTTATGGCATGGTGCTCCTGACAGCATTCTGTCAGGAGCCTTCAGCATTGTCCGTAGCAGGCGCCAAAGTTTTTGCGCCAGCCCGAGGGGTCGCCGCCCGGGGGGCCATGTTAATGATCCGGGCGTTGCGGGGTTCGCATCCAAGCATTGTCATGTAAAACGCCTCAGATCTCGCGAATGCGGCTGTGACCCTCATACATATCCGGCCAGCCAATGTCCTTGCGGATGTCCGCGGGCAAGGAGTTCAGGAAGCGCTGGGTACGAACTTCATTGCGCATCGTGCGGATCTTGCCGACATAGTGCTGTACGCTGTTCAAAATACCAAAGCTGTTCATGACCATCTCCTCTTCTCTGATGGAGACACTATTGCATACCCCTCCTGACAGCAGTCTGTCAGGAGCATGTCAGGTCGTTGAAGAAAGCTGCGAGGTGCTTGGCGGTCGGTTCGGAAACGAGCCTTTTGTCAGGAATGGCCAAGTCGACCGAGACCATGCAAGAACCGCTTTGACAGCCTGTCGCGATGCTGCTCAAAGGCGGGCATGTCGAAACTCCTCGCGCTCGTCATCATCGGCATGATGGCCATTCAGCTGATCAAGCCGCTCGGCTGGCCGGGCCTGAAGCGGCGCGGCGATTTCTGGAAGCTGGCCCTGATCGCCATGGCGGCCATCGCGCTGGCGGGTGCGCTGGGGCACTGGACATAGCCTTGAGGGTCAGGTCGGGTCCACCGTTCCCATGGCAATCATCCGGATGGCGTTGAGGCTGGGCACGAAGAAGTAATCGCCACCGCGCGTTGTCATGAATTCCGGCAGGTTCGCCGCAATAAAAGGCGTGGCGTTGGCCGGGCCGGCCGGAATGACATGCTTGCTCGATTCGGCGCGGTTGCCGGTCAGCGTGCAGGTGTCGTTGCCGGTTTCGGAATCCAGGCCGTAGCTCATCCATTGCTGCTGGATGATATTCTGGCTCAGATCCATTGGAAGCAGGCTGCAATCAACAGTATTTGGAAATACTCATGTCAGTTCTCTGAAGCCCACCAGTCCGAGCTTGTGCCCCCTCAGGTCAATCGGCGAGCACCCATCCGACCAGATGTTCGGCCCAGGCGCGGTAACCGGCTTCCGAGGCATGAAAGCCATCGGAGGCAAAGCCGGCCTCCGGGTTGGTGATCGGCAGCCGTGGCGCCGGCACGGCGCCGCGCTCGAAACAGAGGCGCTCGCCCATGCGGTTCATTGCGGTAGCGCGGATTTCGAGAATCTTGCCGAGCAGCGGCGGCATGGCCGGCGCGCGGGTGAACTCCAGCACCGGCGACCACACCACGCGCGCCTCCGGCCATTTGGCACGCGAGGCGTAGAGCAGGCCACCGAACTCCTTCTTGAAGCGCGGTACCGAGTGGAAATTCTTGGTGTCGTTGGTGCCGATGGCGAGCACGATATGCGTCCACGGATCGGCCGACAGATTGGGCAGCACATGGTCGCGGATCTGGCCCGACGTTGCCGAGTTGAAGCCAGCGGCGCGCCAGCGCACGGCAAGGCCGGTTCGTTGCGCGATCATGACGGCAAGCTGCGCGGCAAGCCCGTTCTCGGAATTGCCGATGCCGACGGAAGCGGCCGAGGAATCGCCCAGCACCAGCAGCGAGATGGCCGGCGCCTTGCCCGATATTTCGTGCATGACCGGCCCTTGTGCCGGCAGCATGCGGGTGGTGCGGCGGCGCACGCCGAGGCCCTGCCAGACATAGACGGGGTAGGCGAGCCAGGTAAGAAGGGCCGGGAAGCGCATGGCAATACCGTTAGAGGTTAACGGCAGCCTTAGCGCAAGTTTCGCCTGAGGTGAACGAGCTTCTAGTCGCAGCAGTTCGGCTTGTCCGCCTGCTTGTCCTGATATTCGTCATGCAACCGCACCCAGTCCATCAGGCTATGATAAGGGCCATTTTCGCCGCGGCCCTTCGGTGTCATGTCGAGATAGTCGTAAGTGCCGATCTGCGCCTCGCCGCCGCGGGCGCGCGACATAAAGGTAAGGAATATGTCGCCGTTCTCTTCCTTGTAGAAAACACTGGTGCCGGGAAGGTCCTTTGACGTGCGCGGACGCGTCTCGAAATTGTAGGTGGTGTCGCCGCCCGCGATCTGCTTGTCGGTGAAGGAGACCTGCATGTCGAAGTTGAAATCCGAGGCGTAGGACGACACCCAGTCGAATTTCCAGCCCATACGCTGCTTGTAAGGCAGCAGTTCCGCCAGCGGCGCGCGCGCAACCACCACCAGCGACACGTCGTGGTGCCTGAGATGCTGATCGGCGCCGTCTATATGGTCGGCAAGGAAGGAGCAGCCTTCGCAGCGGTGGTTCGATCCTGGCGTCATCATGAAGTGGTAGACGATCAGTTGGCTGTTGGCGCCGAACAGTCCGGCCAGGTTCTTCGGACCCTGCTCGGTCTCGAAGACATAGTCCTTGCGGATTTTCATCCAGGGCAGTTCACGCCGCTCGGCGGCGATGCGCTCACGCAACCGTGTCAATTCCTTCTCGCGCGCCAGATGCGCCTTGTGCGCCTCAAACCAGTCTTCACGCGAAACCACCTTGCTGCGAGTCATGAAGTTCTCCCTGTCTGTTCACCCAAGGACGTTTGGGGTGGGCAGAAACCGACATCGCCGTCAGCTTTTGCCGAAAAGGAGATAAGGATGGACGAACTCCGTCCAAGCCGGGCTTTGCATAAACAAACCCGGGCGCATCGGCCCGGGTTGTATGACAACGGGAGGACTGCGCTCAGGCGGCCTGTTCGAGGCTCGCCGTCCATTGTCCCAGCGCCGCCAGATGGTTCATGTGGGCACGATGGGTGAAGGCGGCCTGGCCGGCGGCGACGTTCGATGCCTTGCCGCTCCAGGCCTTTTGCGGGGCGGCCTGCAAGGCGCGGCCATAGGAGAAGGTCAGCTTCCACGGATGCGGGCCGATGGCGTTGATGGCGTTGAGGTTGGCGGTAGCCTCCTCGTCCGACTGCCCGCCCGAAAGGAAGGCGATGCCCGGCACCGCTGCCGGTACGGTTTCGCGGAACAGTTTTATGGTCTTTTCCGCGACCTCTTCGGGGCTGCTCACCTTGCCCGACTTCCTGCCGGCCAGCACCATGTTCGGCTTCAGGATGGTGCCTCCCAGCAAAACGCGCGCCGCATGCAGCTCGTCATAGAGCTTGATCAGCGTTGCCTTCGAGATGTCGTAGCAGGTGTCAATGTCGTGCGCGCCGTCCATCAGCACTTCCGGTTCGACGATCGGCACGATGCCGGCCTCTTGGCAAAGTGCGGCATAGCGGGCCAGCGCATGGGCATTGGAGGCAATCGAATTGGCCGAGGGCACGCCCTTGCCGGTGTCGATGTCGATCACCGCGCGCCATTTGGCAAAGCGGGCGCCGAGCTTGTAATAATCTGCGAGCCGCTCGCGCAAGCCGTCGAGGCCTTCGGTAACGGTATCGCCGGGAAAGCCGGCGAGTGGCTTGGCGCCGGCATCGACCTTGATGCCGGGAATGGCGCCCGCCGCCTTGATGATGTCGACCAGAGGCGTGCCGTCGGCAGCCTTCTGACGGATGGTCTCGTCGTAGAGAATGACGCCGGAGATGTACTTCGTCATCGCGTCCGTGGCGCGGAACATCATCTCGCGGTAGTCGCGGCGGCTGTCGGCCGTCGATTCGACGCCGATGACGTCGAAGCGCTTCTTGATGGTGCCGGAGCTCTCATCGGCGGCCAGCAGGCCCTTGCCGCCGGCCACCATCGCGGCGGCAATGTCTTCGAGACGTTCGCTCATTTTGCTTCTCCTTGACGGCGTTGTTCCGCGCTTAACGGAACTCTACCGCCAAAGGAATGGCATCGGAAAGCTCGAATCGGTTGAAAGTTCCTGGCGTCCGTTTTTGTGCCCCCCAATCCGGTCAGGCTTGTTTCTTCAGCACGTCGACGCCGGGCAGCGGCTTGCCTTCCATCCATTCGAGGAAAGCGCCGCCGGCGGTCGAGACATAGGTGAAATCGTCGGCGACGCCGGCATGGTTGAGGGCGGCCACCGTGTCCCCGCCACCGGCGACCGAGACCAGCTTGCCGGCCCTGGTGCGGGACGCCGCGTGCTTTGCCGCAGCCACCGTGGCGTGGTCGAAAGGCTCGATCTCGAAGGCGCCGAGCGGGCCGTTCCAGACCAGGGTCGCGGCGCGGTCGATCCATTCGCGGATCGTCTTCACGGTCTTTTCGCCGACATCGAGGATCATGCCGTCAGCCGGGACATCCGAAATGGCAACGGTCTCGCTGGCCGCACCCGCCTTGAATTCCTTGGCGACGACACCGTCGACAGGCAGGATGATGGCGCAGCCTGCCTCGGCGGCCTCGATCATGATCTGCTTGGCGGTCGCGGCAAGGTCATGCTCGCACAGCGACTTGCCGACAGCGGTGCCACGCGCGGCGAGAAAAGTGTTGGCCATGCCGCCGCCGATCACCAGCGCGTCGACCTTCTTCACCAGGTTCATCAACAGGTCGATCTTGGTCGACACCTTGGCGCCGCCGACAATGGCGACGACAGGGCGGACCGGATTGCCGAGCCCCTTCTCCAGCGCCTCGAGCTCGGCCTGCATGGTGCGGCCGGCATAGGACGGCAACAGCCGCGCCAGGCCTTCGGTCGAGGAGTGCGCCCGGTGGGCGGCGGAAAAGGCATCATTGACGAAGATATCGCCATTGGCGGCGAGCCGCTCTGTGAAATCAGGGTCGTTCTTCTCCTCGGTCTTGTGGAAGCGGGTGTTTTCCAGCAGCAGCACATCGCCCTTGTTCATGGCGGCGACCGCACTGCCCGCCGTGTCGCCGACGCAATCGCCGGCAAAGCCGACCGGGCGGCCAAGCACCTCCGCGGTAGCCTTGGCGATCGGCTCCAGCGAAAATTCGGGCGAGGGACCATCCTTCGGGCGGCCGAAATGCGCGAGCAGTATGACCTTGGCGCCCTTCCCGGACAGCTCGGCGATGGTCGGTGCGATGCGTTCGATGCGGGTGGCGTCGGTGACCTTGCCGTCGGCGACGGGCACGTTGAGGTCGACGCGCACCAGCACGCGCTTGCCGCTGATATTGCCGATATCGTCGAGTGTCTTGAAGGCGGCCATGCTGATACCTTTCGTGAAAATCGCCGGGACCATACCTCGCATCGATGACGATGCAAGGCTTGAGCCGGGGTGCGAGCTAAATTTTGAGATCAAGGCGAAGGCTGTCGTGATGATGCGGGACGTCAGCGTGAACCGATCGCTTGTCAGCCTTCGGTCGTTATCTTTTCCGCCGTCGGCTCAAGGGCCTTCTCATTGGCTATCGCCTCTGCAGTCTGCGTCTCGGTCGGCTTGTGCCAGTTGCGGATGAAGGCGGAGACCCGATCGCCGATCTCGCCGGCGCTCAGGAACACCGGAACCCGCGCCACCGGCGCGGTCGGCTCGAAGGACAGGCCGAGACCGGTGATCTTGCCCTTGTCGTCGACGTCGCGGACGATCAATTCGATCGGGCCGATCAGCACCCGGTCGGCATATTCGGCATGGCCGCCGAGCCGCGCGGTCACCAGCGCGCCGACGGTGAGCTTCTGCTCGGCTTCGCTCAATCCCGGAGTGTATGCGGCCTCGAGCTCTGCGGCCGAGCGGGCGGGATCGACGGCAAAGGCGCCGAAGAAGTCGGCATCCTCGGGGTCGACTACGGCGCGGCTGGCAAACAGCTTGTCAAGCAGGCGCGGATAGCGGTCGGGCACGAAGATGTAGACCTGGTCGCCGGCCGCGAGCCGGCCCATGTCCTGGAAACGCATCGAGCGGCCGTCGCGCAGCACCAGCGAGGGCCGTGCCCAGCGCGGGATGCGCTCGCCGCGCGCCACCGGGCTGCCGGGCGCGACGCGGTAGGCGAGCAGTTCGTGGTGGGCGGAGCCCGGCAGTTCGAGTTCGACCTTGTCGAGCGGCCCGAGTCTCGCCGGCACGATCAGGCCGAGCCGGCGCGCCAGCGGACCGACCGACCAGCCCTGCACCACCAGCGATACCAGCACGATGATGAAGGCGACGTTGAAGATGGTGCGGCCGTTCTCCAGTCCGCCGAGCAGTGGGGTGATGGCAAGCAGGATGGACACGGCGCCGCGCAGGCCGACCCAGGAGACGAAGGCGATCTCGGGACGCGGCAGGCGGAACGGGATCAGGCAGAGCCAGACGGCGACAGGGCGCGCGACAAACATCAGGAACAGGCCGAGCAGCACCGCCGGCACCATGATCGCCGGAAACTGCGAGGGTGTCGCGAACAGGCCGAGGATCAGGAACATGATGATCTGTGCCAGCCACGACATGCCGTCCTGGAAGCGCTTCAGGATGGTGACGGCGCGGATGTCGGAGTTGCCGGCAATCAGCCCGGCGAGATAGACCGCCAGGAAGCCCGAGCCGCCAATGGCGCCGGCGGCGGCGAACACCATCAGTGACAGGGTCAGCACGAAGATCGGCAGCAAGCCATGGTCGAGGTTGAGCCGGTCGACGAGGCGCACGATGCCGAGCCCGCCAAGCACGCCGACGACGGCGCCGAGCCCCATATTGAGGAGGAAGCCGAGGATCAGGTCGGTGACCAGCACATGGGTCTCGGGATTGGCGTGGGCGGCGATGATCTCGACCAGCGTGATGGTCAGGAAGATGGCGATCGGGTCGTTGGTGCCGGATTCGACTTCCAGTGTCGCGCGCACGCGCTCGCGCAGATTGATTTCGCCGGCGCGCAGCAGGAAGAACACCGCAGCCGCATCGGTCGAGGCGACGGCAGCTCCAAGCAGGAAGGATTCCAGCCAGCTGAGGTCGAGCAGGTAATAGGCGGCGGCGCCGAACAGGCCAGTGGTCAGGATTACGCCAAAGGTCGCCAGCGACAGCGCCGGGCCGGCCGCCTGGCGCAGCGCGTTGAGCGGCGTGCCGAAACCGGAATCGAACAGGATGACCGCCAGCGCCAGTGAGCCGGCAAAATATGCCACGCGCGCATTGTCAAATTCGATACCGAGACCATCGACGCCGCTGGCGAGGCCGATGCAGAGGAAGAGCAGCAGCAAAGGGGCGCCGAAGCGGAAGGCGATCAGGCTCGAGAACGCTGCGGCGACGACTAGCGCTGTGCCGACCAGCGTGACGAGATAGATCGCATGCTCCATCCGTGATTTGCCCCTCGAATTCCTCTTTCTACCGATTCACGGGAGAGTGGGGCGAAGGAATGGCCGGTGCAAGGCGCAAGGATGGCTTTTTGCCTTATGCCGCTGATTTTCCGGCGTTTGGCGGCTCGGCGCGCCTTGCCCGGCGCGCTGACGAAAAACGCCCGGGCACAGCCGGGCGTTCGAAGCTGCGAGACGATGCCTTCAGATCAGGCGATGGTCTTGCCGAAGGCGACCGAGGTGTCGGCCATGCGGTTGGAGAAGCCCCACTCATTGTCGTACCAGGACAGCACCGAAACGAAGTTGCCGTCCATGACCTTGGTCTGGTCGAGCGCCAGGATCGACGAGCGCGGATCGTGGTTGAAGTCGATCGACACATTCGGATGATGGGTGACGCCGAGAATGCCCTTCAGCTTGCCGTTGGAGGCAGCGATCACCGCTTCGTTTACCTCCTGCACGGTGGTGGCGCGCTTGGCGATGAACTTGAAGTCGACAACCGAGACGTTGGGGGTCGGCACGCGGATCGAGATGCCGTCGAGCTTGCCCTTGAGGTCGGGCAGCACCAGGCCGATCGCCTTGGCCGCACCGGTCGAGGTCGGGATTTGCGACAGGGCAGCCGCGCGGCCGCGGTAGAGATCCTTGTGCATGGTGTCCAGCGTCGGCTGGTCGCCGGTGTAGGAGTGGATCGTCGTCATCATGCCCTTTTCGATGCCGACGGTCTCGTGCAGCACTGCGGCCAGCGGCGCCAGGCAGTTGGTGGTGCAGGACGCATTCGAAATGACGATGTGGTCCTTGGTCAGCTTGTCGTGGTTGATGCCGTAGACGACGGTGAGGTCAGCACCTTCGGCAGGCGCGGAGACGACGACGCGCTTGGCGCCGGCGGTCAAATGCGCGGCAGCCTTGTCGCGGGCGGTGAAGATGCCGGTGCATTCGAGCGCGATGTCGATGCCGAGCTCCTTCCACGGCAGCTGCGCCGGGTCCTTGATCGCGGTGACCTTGAAGGTCTCCTTGCCGACGGTGATCTGGTCGCCCGAGACCGACACTTCGTGCGGGAAGCGGCCGTGCACGCTGTCATAGCGCAGCAGATGCGCGTTGGTCTCGACCGGGCCGAGGTCGTTGACGGCGACGACGTCGATGTCCTTGCGGCCGGATTCATGGATGGCGCGCAGGATGTTGCGGCCGATGCGGCCAAATCCGTTGATGGCAACTCTGACGGTCATTTTACTCTCCCTGGGAGCTGGAGGCGGCAGATGGGTCCGCAGCTTCATAGCGGCGGATGGCACAAGAATCCAGCCGCAGAAGGCCGAATTTAAATCGATTAGGTTGGTCCAGCCCCGCGAATCCGCCTTGGAGGTGCGCGGGACTGACCCTGATCTTACTTGCCGTGCAGGCGGGCTTCCGCCGCCTTGGCCGCGGCTTCGGCGGTGATGCCGAAATGCGGGTAGAGCTGCTCGATGGTGCCGGAAGCGCCGAAGCCGGTCATGCCGATGAAGATGCCGTCGGAGCCGATCAGGTGATCCCAGCCCTGACGGATGCCGGCCTCGATCGCCATCTTGATCGGCGCGTTGCCGATCGTCTCCTTGCGATAGGCGTCGCTCTGCTGGTCGAACAGTTCGAAGCAAGGCACCGAGACGACGCGGGTCGGGTGCCCATGCTTTTCAAGCAAATCACGGGCGCCGAGCGCGATCTCGACCTCGGAGCCGGTCGCGAAGATCGTCACCGCCGCTTCGCCGCTCGCCGCGGCCAGTTCATAGGCGCCCTGGCTCGAGAGGTTCCTGGCCGAGTGCTCGGTGCGCACCGTCGGCAGGTTCTGGCGGGTCAGCGCCAGGGTGGACGGGGTCTTTTCCGATTCAATGGCAATCTGCCAGCATTCGGCGGTTTCCACCGCGTCGGCCGGACGGAAGACATTGTGGTTGGGGATGGCGCGGAGCGCCGCCAGGTGCTCGACCGGCTGGTGGGTCGGGCCGTCTTCGCCCAAACCGATCGAATCATGGGTCATGACGAAGATCGAGCGGATGCCCATCAGCGACGCCAGCCGCATCGACGGACGGGCATAGTCGGAGAAGCACATGAAGGTGCCACCGTAGGCGATGAGGCCGCCATGCAGCGTCAGGCCGTTGAGGGCGGCCGCCATGCCATGCTCGCGGATGCCGTAGTGGACATAGCGCTGGCCGTAATCGTCCGGCGTGATGTTCTTGGTCTGGCTGGTCTTGGTGTTGTTGGAGCCCGTCAGGTCGGCAGAGCCGCCGATGGTTTCCGGCACCGCGCCGTTGATGACTTCCAGCGCCATTTCCGACGATTTGCGGGTGGCGACCTTCGGCTTGTCGGCCGACAGCTTCTTCTTGTAGTCGGCAATGACGGCATCGAAATTCGACGGCAGCTTGCCGGCGAGGCGGCGCTCGAACTCGGCCTTCAGCTCGGGCTTGGCCTTGGCGAGCCGGCCTTCCCAGTCGGTGCGCGGCTTGACGCCGGCCTTGCCGGCGGTGCGCCAGGAGTCGAGAATGTCGGCCGGAATTTCGAAGGGCGGCGAGTCCCAGTTGAAGAATTTCCGCGCGCCTGCGATCTCGTCGGCGCCGAGCGGCGAACCGTGCGCCTTGTTGGTGCCGGCCTTGGTCGGGGCGCCGAAGCCGATGGTCGTCTTGCAGGCGATCATCGTCGGCTTGTCGGAATGGCGGGCGGCTTCGATGGCGTAGGCGATCGCCTCGGGGTCGGTGCCGTCAATGTGGCTGGCGTTCCAGCCCGAGGCCTGGAAGCGGGCGACCTGGTCGGTGTTGTCTGCAAGCGAAACCGGACCGTCGATTGAGATGTTGTTGTTGTCCCAGAAGACGATCAGCTTGTTGAGCTTGAGGTGGCCGGCCAGCGCGATGGCTTCCTGGGAAACACCTTCCATCAGGCAGCCGTCGCCGGCCAGCACATAGGTGTAGTGGTCGACGAGGTCGTTGCCGAAGGCGGCGTTCATGATGCGCTCGCCGAGCGCGAAGCCGACCGAATTGGCGAGACCCTGGCCGAGCGGGCCGGTCGTCGTCTCGATGCCGGTGGCATGGCCGTATTCGGGATGGCCGGCAGTCTTGGAACCCAGCTGGCGGAAATGCTTGATCTGGTCGAGGGTCATGTCCTCGTAACCGGTCAGATGCAGCAGCGAGTAGAGCAGCATAGAACCGTGGCCGGCCGACAGGATGAAGCGGTCTCGGTCCGGCCAATGGGGGTTCTTCGGATCATATTTCAGAAAGCGGGTGAACAGCACTGTGGCGATGTCGGCGCAGCCCATGGGCAGGCCGGGATGGCCGGACTGGGACTTCTCGACGGCGTCCATGGAGAGAAAACGGATCGCATTGGCCATCCGGTCATGTTGTTCACGCGACGTCATGGTACCTCCGGGGTGGGGATTTGTGGGCTTGGCAGAGCCCAGGAAAGAGTGCGCGACACATAGCAGCCACGGGCTTTTAGTCAACAAATCGGCTGCACATTTGCCGGTCTTGTGATGGCTTTGAGACCTTATGGGGCGACCTACATTAGCGTTAGCGGGGGACAGTCGCGAGAGCTTTGTTGACGTTGCCTTCACCCGGTGCCTAATGTTTCCTTGTTAACGCGTTCTGAACGCGAAGCGATTCGGTGATGGGCAGGGCACAGGACGAAGGCCATGACCGGCGAAACCACACTCAAGGAAGTCATCCACAGGCTGGGCAAGGCCATCGAGGGGCTGGAAAACGCCGTCGCGGCCAAGCTCGAGCACGAGCGCGACTATTCCGAAGCCGAGGCTGAGGTGCAGCGCATGAACGCCGACCGTTCACGGCTGGCGCAGGAACTCGACAATTCCGAAGCCCGCGCCGAACGGCTGGAAGATGCCAACAAGGAAGTGTCGCGCCGCTTGGTGACCGCCATGGAAACCATCCGCGCGGTGCTGGACAGGTAGGAGCTGCAGGCCATGGCACAGGTCACGGTTTCCATCGACGGCAAGCAGTATCGCATGGCTTGCGACGAGGGTCAGGAAGAGCACCTGATCGACCTCGCCGAGCGGTTCGACCGTTATGTCTCGCATCTGAAGGATTCGTTCGGCGAGATCGGCGACCAGCGGCTGACGGTGATGGCCGGCATCATGGTGATGGACGAGCTTTCGGAGCTGCAGAAGCGGGTCAAGGGCATGGAGACCGAAGTGCAGACGCTGCGCAAGACTCGCGACGAAGCGCTGACCAAGGCCGACAAGAACGACACCGTGCTGACCAGCGCGCTCGGCGCGCTCGCCCAGCGCATGGAAGACCTGGCCACGTCGCTGGCGGTCAACAAGGCCTGAGCCTTCCCCGCACAAACGAAAGATTGTCGGCCCAACGTCGGTCCGTAGAACGAAAGTGCTCGTTCCGTCGCCAATAATAGTTTCCTATTGTCCTGCAGCCGCGATTTTTGCGCTAAGATGCGGGAATGCCGGAGCGTTGACGCCGTCCACGGCCGCTCCTGACGAAATCTGTTGCTGGGGAAATAATGCCATGAGCCTTCGTATCAACGACATCGCGCCTGACTTCACCGCCGAGACCACGCAAGGGCCGATCAAGTTTCATGACTGGATCGGCGACGGCTGGGCGATCCTGTTCAGCCATCCGAAGAATTTCACCCCGGTCTGCACCACCGAGCTGGGCACGATGGCGGGGCTCGAAGGCGAGTTCAAGAAGCGCAACGTCAAGGTCATCGGCATTTCCGTCGATCCCGTTGCGAGCCACGACAAGTGGCAGGCCGACATCAAGACGGCGACCGGCCAGACGGTGAACTACCCGCTGATCGGCGACAAGGACCTCAAGGTGGCCAAGCTTTATGACATGCTGCCGGCGGGCGCCGGCGAGACGTCGGAAGGCCGCACGCCGGCCGACAACGCCACGGTGCGCTCGGTCTATGTCATCGGGCCGGACAAGAAGATCAAGCTGGTGCTGACTTACCCAATGACGACGGGCCGCAACTTCGACGAGATCCTGCGCGCGGTCGATTCCATGCAGCTGACGGCCAAGCACCAGGTGGCGACGCCGGCCAACTGGAAGCAGGGCGAGGATGTGATCATCACCGCCGCGGTTTCGAACGAAGATGCGGTCAAGCGTTTTGGCGCTTTCGAGACGATCCTGCCCTATCTCAGGAAGACCAAGCAGCCGTCAGCCTAGGTTTTCTCCGTCGGAGCTATTTGGGGCTTCAGTCCTATTTGTGGCAAGGCGTGCTTGACCGGCGCGCTTTGCCAGATGACCATGCTCTTGTTCAACCCGACGGAGAAAACGGTTCCTGTCGGGCAAGGGGCAGGGGGGCCGGACATTGGACATCGCTTCGGCCAAACCTGAGGTCGCCGGCTTCTACGACAAGCCGACCGGCGCCATCCAGTATGTCGTCACCGACCCGGTGACGAGACGCTGCGCCGTCATCGACCCGATCCTCGATTTCGACGAAAAATCCGGCGCGACGGCGACGAAGAATGCCGACGCCTTGCTGGATTTTATCCGCGAAAACGGGCTGGAGCTCGAGTGGATCCTGGACACCCATCCGCATGCCGATCATTTCTCGGCGGCGCACTATCTCCGGGAAAAGACCGGCGCGCCGACGGCGATCGGCGACAGGATCATCGAAGTCCAGGCGCTGTGGAAGGCGATCTACAACTGGCCGGATTTCCCCGCAGACGGCTCGCAGTGGGACCGGCTGTTTGGGGAAGGCGAAACGTTCATGATCGGCAACCTGCGGGTCAAGGTGCTGTTCTCGCCCGGCCACACGCTCGCCTCGATCACCTATGTCGTCGGCGACGCCGCCTTCGTCCACGACACGCTGTTCATGCCCGACAGCGGCTCGGCAAGGACGGACTTTCCCGGCGGCAGTGCCGCGCGGCTGTGGCATTCGATTGAGGGCATTCTGGCGCTGCCGGACGATACGCGCGTGTTCGTCGGCCACGACTATCAGGCCGGCGGCCGCGAGCCGTGCTGGGAGAGCACGGTCGCCGAGCAGAGGGCAAAGAATATCCACCTCGTTGCGGCGCGCAGCGAAGCCGAGTTCGTCGACTTGCGCGAAGCGCGCGACAAGACACTGCCGATGCCGCGGCTGATCCTGCATGCGCTGCAGGTCAACATGAATGGTGGACGGCTGCCGGAACCGGAGGCCAATGGGAGGCGGTATCTGAAGTTTCCGCTTGATGGGCTTTGAGAAGGCAGTGGCGAAGCTGCCGATCTCCCCCCTTGCGGGGGAGATGCCCGGCAGGGCAGAGGGGGGGTGCTGTCCCGCTGACCTTTGGCTGTGTGCTCGAACAATTCCAGGTTGGGGATAGTTAAAATCGCAAGCTGCGATCCGTCACGCCCCCCTCTGTCCTGCCGGACATCTCCCCCTCAAGGGGGGAGATCAGCTGTTGTCCGACTTTCGCTAACCGCCGACGGACGACAAAACAAAAAAGGCGGCGCCGGTTTCCCGACGCCGCCTTCTGTTCCTTAACCGAACCCAGCCTTAGGCCGCCGGCTGCGCCTCGATCGTGCGCAGCGCCTGCATCTGGCGCTTGGCGGCGGCCTTGACCGCGTCCTGCACCTTCTCGAAGGCGCGCACCTCGATCTGGCGCACGCGCTCGCGGCTGATGTCGAACTCGGACGACAGTTCTTCCAGCGTCAGCGGCTCCTCGGCGAGGCGGCGGGCCTCGAAGATGCGCCGCTCACGATCGTTGAGCACGGCCAGAGCGCCCGACAGCATGCCGCGGCGGTTTTCCAGTTCGTCCTGCTCGATCAGCATGTCTTCCTGGCTTTCGTGGTCATCGACCAGCCAGTCCTGCCATTCGCCGGATTCACCTTCGCTGGCGCGGATCGGCGCGTTCAGCGACGCGTCGCCCGACAGGCGGCGGTTCATCGACACGACTTCGGCTTCCGACACGTTCAGCCTGGTGGCGATCTCGGTGATCTGGTCGGGCTTGAGGTCGCCATCGTCCAGCGCCTGGATCTTGCCCTTCACCTTGCGCAGGTTGAAGAACAGGCGCTTCTGATTGGCGGTCGTGCCCATCTTGACCAGGCTCCACGAGCGCAGGATGTACTCCTGGATCGAGGCCTTGATCCACCACATGGCGTAGGTCGCGAGGCGGAAGCCACGCTCGGGTTCGAATTTCTTGACGGCCTGCATCAGGCCGACATTGCCTTCCGAGATCACTTCGCCGATCGGCAAGCCGTAGCCGCGATAGCCCATGGCAATCTTGGCAACAAGCCGAAGGTGGCTGGTGACGAGCTTGTGCGCAGCGCTGGTGTCTTCATGCTCGGCGTAACGCTTGGCGAGCATGTACTCTTCCTGCGGCTGAAGCATCGGAAAGCGGCGGATTTCTTCCAGGTAGCGGCTGAGGCCGCCTTCGCCGGAAACAATACTAGGTAGTGACTGGGCCATGATTGCGCCCCCTCTCTATTGGAGTGATGCCCCCGAAACGCGGCGGGCATGTGACGCGAGCACCAAAAGGCTCGCCCGCGGCAACTGATTTATATAGGAACAAAACCAGAAAAGACAGGCATTTGTTCAACACGAAACAGTGTGTCACGCTGAAGTGAACAATGCCGCTCAGGTTTTAGCTGGCTGGTTCAGAGCTTGCGGAAGCCGCCGACGAGTTCCTCCATGTCCCCCGGTATCGGCGCCTCGAACCTCATCGACAAATGGGTAGCCGGGTGCCGAAATGCAAGAAGCCAGGCATGCAAAGCTTGCCTGGAAAATGCCTTGACCTGACCCTTCAGCAGTTCGGGCAGCCGGTTGGCCTTGGTGCGGAAGGCCTGGCCGTAATCGGGGTCGCCGATGACGGGATGGCCGATATGGGCCATGTGGACGCGGATCTGGTGGGTGCGGCCGGTTTCCAGCCGGCATTCGACCAGGCTGGCGGTGGCGAACGCCTGCTGGCCCTCGCCGAAACGCTCCTTGACGGTGAAATTGGTCACGGCGTGGCGGGCATCGTCACGGCCTTCCGGCACGACGGCGCGGCGCACGCGGTCGGCGGCACGGCCAAGCGGCGCGTCGACCGTTCCGGTCGGCCGTGGAGGGATGCCCCAGACCAGCGCCAAATAAGCACGTTCGAGGTCGCCGGTGCGGCCGTGGTCGGCAAAGGCCTCCGACAGCGCCTTGTGGGCGCGGTCGGTCTTGGCCACCACCATGACGCCGCTGGTTTCCTTGTCGAGGCGATGGACGATGCCCGGCCGCCTGACGCCGCCAATGCCTGAGAGACTGTCGCCGCAATGGTGGATCAGGGCGTTGACCAGCGTGCCGGTCCAGTTGCCGGCGCCGGGATGGACGACGAGGCCAGCCGGCTTGTTGATGACGATCAGCTCGTCGTCCTCATAAAGCACGTCGAGCGCGATGGCCTCGCCCTGCGGTTCGGCCGGTTCCGGCTCGGGCATGACGACCGATACGCGCTCGCCGGCACTCATCTTGCGCTTGGTCTCGTCGACCGGCTTGCCGTCGATGGACACCGCGCCCTGCTTGATCAGCATCTGCACGCGGCTGCGCGACATGTCAGGCCCGAGGGCGCCCGCCAGCCACTGGTCGAGGCGCTGGCCGGCCGCTTCCGCGCCGGCTTCGAGCACGGTCGGCGCCGCCTCTATGAATTGTCCAGCCTCTATCAATTCAGGGGTCTCTTCGTTATGAGCGCTCATCGAAAAAGTTCCGGAAAGTTCTGCCATGGCCCGGCCCGTTGCCGATGAAGAAGAAAAGCCGCTCGATCCCGAGATCGAAAAGGTGCGCGGCAGGCTCATCCGCTTCATGGCCATCAATCTCGGCCTGCTTTTGCTGGCCCTTATGGTGGTGATCGCGGCCATTGTCTACAAATCGCGCAAAGCGCCGCCCGCGAACCCGCCGCTCGCCAACGACATTCCAATTCCGCCCGGCGAGCCGCTCGCGGCCGACATAGTGCTCCCGGTCGGAGCCAAGGTGATCAGCCAGGCTCTGTCGGGCAATCGAATTTCAATCGACGCCGAGCTCAGCGACGGCAGCCGCACCATCTTCGTCTACGACATCGCCGAGCGCCGTATCATCGGCCGCTTCGCCATCCGCAACAAATGAGCGGGCCGAAACAATGACCGGGTTTGCCGACCATCGCCGCATAGCAACCGTTACGCTCGTCGTCGCCGATTATGACGAGGCGATTGCCTGGTATGTCGGCAAGCTTGGCTTTGCGCTCTGCGACAACATCGATCTCGGTGACGGCAAGCACTGGGTGACGGTGACGCCGTCGGCCGGGCAAGGCCCCCGGCTGCTTTTGGCGGAAGCGTTGGACGATGTGCAGAAAAGCCGCGTCGGCGACCAGACCGGCGGCCGCGTGGTTTTGTTTCTCGAAACCGACGATTTTGCCAGGGACCATGCGACGATGCTGGAAAACGGCGTCGATTTCCATGAAACGCCACGCCATGAGCCGTACGGCACCGTGGCGGTTTTCGCCGATCTCTACGGCAATCTGTGGGACCTGATCGAGCCGAAACGCTAAGTCCGCAAACCGAGATTGCACAGAAGCGGTCCGGCCGTTCGAAGCCCAGTTGCTTTTTCCAAACCGTCAGCCTATATCGCCGGTTCTTGAACGCGCCCATCGTCTAGCGGTCAGGACACCGCCCTCTCACGGCGGGAACAGGGGTTCGATTCCCCTTGGGCGTACCAAGCAACCGCTTTCCTTCCGCATCATCGACAATTTCGGGCAGCAGCCGCGCGGATCGCGTGTGACCGCGAGGGTCGGCGGCATCAGCGAAAACCCGGCAAATCCGCGTCACAGATACACCCAATTTAAGTCAGACCGCGACGCTTGAAAGCGTAGCGATCTCTGTTACTTGCGGTGCGGGGATAGCATCTGCGGCAACGCGGATTTGGTTGGGCATAGCAGGTATGAGTTCGGCAAAAATGATATGCCCGTGCTGTCACGGCAGCGGGCAGGTTTTCGATTGCTTGAAATGGCGCGAGTCGAAAGGGCATTGCTGCCCGCAAGGCACGCATCGGGCCGGCTGTCCCGGGCAGACGATGGCATGCGCCGAATGCGCGGGCCTGGGTACGCTGGAGGAGGCCGAGCTCAGAGCTGTTGCATAGCCTCAGGTCATGCAACTCAAGCCCCGTTCACCATCCAGCGCCGGCAGTTTCCGCGAGCTTCTGGCGCGGCGCGGCCAATTGCACTAGCATCATGTACGAAGCCTCGCCAAAGGGCGTTGCGGCGCGCAAGACGCCGGGGAACATAGGCGAGGGTCGGCGAGGAGGAGACCGATGCAGAAACTGCAGTCGCAGGGCGTCCATCACATCACCCTCGTCGGCGCCGGCCGCCAGACCTCGATCGATTTCTGGGAGGGCGTGCTCGGCATGCCGTTCATTTTCGAGCAACCCAATCTCGACAAGCCAAGCGAAAGCCATCTCTATTTCGATCCCGGCGACGGCAGGTTGATCACCGTCTTCACCGACGAGAGCCGCACGCCGGTCAAGCGGCGCACGCCCACCGAACCGGGCTGCGTCCATCATATTGCGTTCTCGGTGTCGCGCGTGACCTTCCTGCAGGCGGTCGCCCGGCTCGACGAGCGCGCCATCAAGCACAGCGGCGTCAAGGATCGCGGCTTCATGGATTCGATCTATTTCGAGGATCCGCTCGGCCTTCTGATCGAGCTGGCGTCCTACCGCTTCGAGCCGCCGGCCGGCTTCACCCATGCCGACGTCTTGATGCAGGCGCACAAGCTGCGCGTTGCGCGCGGCGACTACAACATCGCCGAAGTGCACCTTGCCGACGCGATCCAGACGCTGGTCGAGTGGTCGCTCGCGACCTTGTCGGACGACCGGACGCCGAAGAATCCATACTGACGGCCAGCAAAAGGGGAGGACCACAATGGCAAAGACAGTTAAGAGCGCAGGCAAACCAGCGGCCAAGCCAGCAGTAAAAGCGGCAGCGAAGCCGGCCGCAAAGGCGGCCGTAAAGGCCGCGCCGAAGGCAGCCGCAAAGCCGGCCGCGAAAGCCGCGACAAAGCCGGCTGCCAAGAAGTCGGCGACAAAGGCCAAGGCGGCGAAAAAACCGGCGCTGAAGCTCTCGATGCTGAAGCCGAGCGTCAACAACATGACCGTCCGGGTGTTTGCCCGTGCGGCTGGGTTCGACGCCGCCGAGACCGACGCCTGGGGCCACACCCGCTCGCCCGAATATATGGCGCGCAATCCGGCGCATCTGACGCCGATGATCGAGGACAAGGGGCTGCCGCGCGGCGTGCTCTGGGAGAGCTGTGCCATCATGCAGTATCTCGCCAACAAGCACGGACTGGAGAAATTCTATCCCAAGGCGCCGGCCAAGCGGGCGATGGTCGACAGCGCCATGTTCTACCTGATCGGCACGCTCTACCCGTATGTGGCGCGCGCCACCTATCCGGCGCTGGGTTTTCCGCATTACGCCGGCGAGGTCGGCCATAGCGACGCTCATCCGGAGAAGAAGTCCGAGGCGCAGAAGGCCGCCATGGCCGCCATTGCCGAGCCGCTGGAGGTGTTTCACTCCTTCTTCAGGGACGGCAAGCCGTTCATCGGCGGCAAGCACCCGTCGATCGCCGACATACGCCTGGCATCGACGCTGGAGTTCCTGGCCGTCATCGACTATGCGCTGCCAAAATGGGCCAAGGAGTATGTCACGGCGATGGAGAAGAAACTCGGCCAGGCCTATGCCGAGCCGGCCGGCGACGTGCGCGGCTACATCGCCTATGTGAAGTCGCAGGCCAGCGCGCAACGCTAAGGATTCATTAACCAGAACGCTGTCTATTGAAGGCACCGCGCGACCACGGATGTACTGGCGCAAGGGTGAAGGGAAAGGTCGGCGCAATGCCGGCCTTTTGCTTTTCGCCGATGCGCCATCAGGCGCGTCTCATGCTGTAAGACATCAGGCATATTGCCATCGTCTGCTTCGACCCTACCATCATGGTCGGCGGACGACACACGAGGAGCTTTGCGATGAAGGGCGTAGCGAGAGTGTTTGCGATTGCCGGTGTTGTGTTGGTCGGAGGCTACCCGTGCAATGCCGCGCCGCTCGACACGATGGCGGAGGTCGGCGATGCCATCCAGGCGTGCTGGACGCCGCCGGCGGGTGTTGGAAATGCCAGCGTCACCTTGAGCTTCAGCTTCAAGCGCGACGGCACGCTGATCGGTCCGCCGCGGCCGACGGCGATCAAGGTCGATGGCGATGCGGATACCAGGAAGTCGTTCGTCGACGCCGCAACCACTGCCCTGCAAAAGTGCTTGCCGTTGAGCTTTTCGCCGACGCTGGCGCAAGGCGTCGCGGGGCAGTGTCTTCACCGTGCAATTCGCTTCGCCCAAGCAGTAGGCGAGCGGGCGAGCGTTTCACCGTTTCGCCGAAACGGCGACCCGCTCCCTCGTTGTCTTGACGCAATTCCGGACGGAAACCGCTCGCACTTTTCCTGGAATTGCTCTGATCAGTTGTGCGGGCGCCTGATATCCACATGCCGCTGCAGTTCCGGCGCCTCGAAGACGTAGTCGGCCCAGGCGGATTCCGGAATCTGTCCGGCGAGATAGCATTCCAGCAACAGGCTCTGTTCGGGATCGAGCGCTCTCGGCGCCCGCTCATGGTCCAGCCCCAGCGAGTGGAACAGGTTCCTGGTCAGGCCAGAGACAGTGAAGTGAATAGACATCTTCGGTCTCCTTTGCCCGACACAACGCGAGACACCGGAGAAAGGTTTCATCCGCAAGGGCCGATAACGCGGGATCGATGATTGCGGCGGCCTGGGCTCGCCCAAGCCTGGCTACGTCTCAATCTTGAAACAAAAGTGTAATAGCGAATTTACAGGAACCGCATAATACACTCGGCATAAAATACCTGGCGGTTGTTGGCGTCTCTTCAATTAGACTTGCCTCACGCATTGAGGCTCAATCGGCTGGAGCGGCGATCGGCTCCACAGGGGTACAAGGACCAGGTGTCGCCGATGATGCGTTTGTGGCTTGTCGTGACCTTTGCACTGGTGTCGGTAGCGGCAAGCGTCCTGGGCATTTCGGCTTCCGTTGCCGATCCATGCGCCGCGCTCAGGAGCCAGCTGGCACCGTCCGGCCGCAGCGGCGGGATCAGCCCCGAGCTTGCGCAGCTGCGTCGCCAACTTGCGGCGATCCAAGGGCTGGAGAGGCAACGCCGGTGCACGGCGCAAAGTGCGGTGGGCGGGTTCTTCAATGCTTGCGCCGACCTCGCCAAAAGCCGCACACAGGTGCAACGCCAGATCGCCGGCGCCGCGGTTTCGCGCCGGGATGCGTCCGGACTGCAGGCCAGGCTCGTCGCGCTCGGCTGCACGCCCGCCGCCGGGCAACAAAGACAGCGTCCGGCTGGCGCCATGATCGGCAGCAATTCGATGCTGTTTTGCGTTCGTCTCACCGACGGCTATTTCTTCCCGGCGCCGAAATCGCAGTTCGTGCAAGGCGGCGATGTCAAGGAGATGGTCGACCAGTGCCGCTACATCTGCGACGATGCCGGCGTCGACCTGTACACGCTCAGGGACCCAAGCCTTGAAACCGAAGAGATGGTCGCGCTCGATACGCGCACATCCTACAAGGACCTGCCGACGGCCTTCAAATATCGCGGTGATGCGAACTTCAGGGCCTGCGACCTCAAGCGCTATCACCGGCGCGTTGCCGAGCTGAGAGCGCGCACGGTGACGCCAGCCAATATGGCCAACGCGATCATTCCTTTGCCGTCAGCGAAGCCGGATCTTGGCACCGTGGCGCAACTTCTCCAGCCTGGCGCAGACGCTGCAGAGGCCAGGGGCGCCGCCCAGCGACAATCGGTCGAGCCATTGGCCGGCTCGCGGCCGGTCAGGGTGGTCGGGCCGGCTTTCTTCCCGGCGGAGTAACCTGCGCCTAGAGCGTTTCACCGTTTCACCGAAACGGCGAACCGCTCTATGTCTTTGTTTTACGCAATTCCGGACGGAAAACCGTTTCACACTTTTCCTGGAATTGCACTAGTACCAGCTATTCGCAAACCATCCTGTAGCGTTTGCCGGGTTCGCTGACATTCTTGCAGGTGAGCGGATTGGCCGGTTCGGAAGCCATGCTGGGAGGGCTGGACCTGACGTGCCGCCTTGGCGCAGCTATTTGTGTCGTGTGCCTGCGTGCCGCGGGCCGGTAGGGCTCCTGCGGCGGTGGCGTCGGAAACACACCGGCTGCCGCCTGCATCTGGCTGGCCTCAGTCTGCGACGGATCGCGATCCCAGACCCGCCTGATATCGAGCGGCTTCGGGATCACCACCGTGCCGTCATAGCTGCGTGCGCAGCCGCTGCCCGCAAGCAGCGCCAGGCACAGGAAACAAGGCACGATCCAACCGGTCATCAGCAACACCCCCGCTGACTTATAGCCCGGCCGGGGTTCCGCCGACAACCGGCGGAATACCGCAGGGCAATGTGGCTCTGGCCGCAGTCTGGATTGGTTATGGTTAGCGGATCATTAATGCTTCTCGGGCACATTCCGCCGGCGAACCGCTGAGGGGGTTCGGCCTTGGCTTTCGGGGTGGGAACGGGATGGCTGACGGGACTGTTGGAACACGTGGCGGACGCGGTTCCCTAAAAGGGGTGGTGAACGGCGAGGATACGTCCGTCGGGGGTTCGCCCGAAGCGCTGCGCGAACTGGTCGGGGCCGGCGCCGACTGGGTCTGGGAGACCGACGCCGAGCTGCGCTTTTCCTGGCTTTCGGAGAACTACCAGGCCGCCACCGGCATCGATCCCGCCAGCATTCTTGGCCGTTTCCGCTTCGATTTCCTCAAGCAGATGGTGCACGGCAATCGACACGCCGCCGCGCATCTGGAGGATCTGCAGGCGCATCGGCCGTTTCGCGACTTTGTTTATGAGTTGAAGGGCGGCCGTCCCGGCTGCCGCTGGGTTTCGATCACCGGTTCCCCGCGGTTCGACGGCGAAGGCGAATTCATCGGCTATCGCGGCATCGGCCGCAACGTCACGGCACTGGCCGGTGCGCTGGACGAACTGCGGCAGGACGAGAGCGATCCGCCGGCCGGCGAGGCTACGCAGCACCTCGCCGATCTCGAGCGGACAATGGATGCCATGCATATGGGCGTCGTGGTGCTTGACGCGAAGTTCGACACGCTCATCGTCAACAAGGCCTATCGCGAGCTCTCCAGGATCCCCGACGGCGCCGTCACGGTCGGCGCGCCGTTCAGCCTGTTGATGGAACTCAACCGCCGCAACGGCATCTACGGCGATCTCGATGGACAGCAGTGGCAGCACTACCTCGCCACCCGCATCGAGGAGATCAGCGCCGGCTCGGTTGCGCCACGCGAATTTCTCCATGCCAATGGCAGGACGATGATGTTCTCCGTGACGGCGTTGTCCGGCGGCAAGCGGCTGTTGACCTACTACGACGTCTCCGAGCTCAAGCGTCGCGACGCCGAGATCGAGAGTGCCAACGCCAAGATCACCGAGACCTTCGCCAATCTTCGCACGATGGTCGACCAGATGCCGATCGGCGTGCTCGTCCTCGATGCCGACATGCGCGCGGAGGTGATCAACCGCGCCTTCTATGATTTCTGGGAAATCGATCCCCGGCGCGCCGGCATCGGCTGCGGCTTCCGCGAACTGATGCAGGCCAGCCGCGATATGGACCCGTACGGTGCTGACGATGCGGAATGGCAGGACCACATCGCCGAGCGCGAAGCAGAAATCTCGGCCGGCCTGGTGGGCTCCAGGCAACTGCCACGCAATGACGGCCGTACGCTGATTGCCTCGCTGGCGCCGCTCGCCGGCGGCAAAAGGCTGATCTCCTATGTCGACGTCACCAACATGAAGGATCGCGAGGCTGAACTCGCCCAAGCGCTGGAGAAATCGCGGCTGGCCGAGGCGGTGATCAACGGCGTCAAGGACCCGATCTTCGTAAAGGACGACAATCTGCGTTTCGTCTTCGTCAATGAGGCGTTTTCGGCACTGTTCGGACAGAGCCCGCAAGCGATGCCGGCGGCGACTTCCTCAAGCAAAAGGACGCCGCGCAATTCGAAGACAGCGAACGCGCCGTGCTGGCGACCGGCACGCCCTACGAGGTCGAGGAGACTTTCGACGCCGAGGGCGCCAGCCGCTCGCGCATCGTGCGCAAGAACCGCGTCGGCATGCCCAGTGGCCGCAACTATGTCGCCGGTTTCCTGTTCGACATTTCCGACATGAAGCGCCGCGAGACCGAGGCCGAGGACGCGCGCAAGAACCTCGCCACGGTGCTGGAGTCGCTGCCGGCGGCCGTCATCATCTATGACCGCGACGACAAGTTCATCTTTGCCAATCGCAAGCTGCAGGACACGCTGCCGGCGCTGAAACCGGCATGGCAGCCCGGCCGCACCTTCCGCGAGGCGTTGGAACTTGGACATTCCGTGGGATATTTCCGCTTCAGTGGCGATCCGGAGACCGACAAGCTCTATGACGGCGATCGAGACATCTGGCTGGATGCCATTCTCGCCCGCTACCGCCTGCCGAACTCCTCCTACGAACGGAGCAATCCCGACGGCCGCTGGTATCAGGTCTACGATATGCGCACCGAGGACGGCACCTTCATCGGCGTGCGCGTCGACATCTCGGAGATCAAGAGCCGCGAAAAGGCGCTGCAGGAAAGCATGCGCCAGATCGACCTGTTCCGCCACGTCATGGACGAACTGCCGGTCGCCGCCTTCATCAAGGCGCAGGATCTGAGCATGGAATTCGTCAACAAGGCCTGGTGCGCGCTGACCGGCATCCCCAAGGAGGAGGTCATCGGCCGAACCGATCTCCAGCTTTTCGGCATAGACGACGCCGAAACCTACACCCATGACGACACCCAGGTCGTCGTCACCGGCCGCGGCCGCGAGATCGAGGAGCCCGTTACCCATCGCGACGGCACGGTGCGGCAATTGATGACGCGCAAGAGCCGGCTGGTGGCGCTCGATGGGTCGGTGCACCTGGTCGGGTCCAGCACCGACATCACCGACGTCAAGGCGCGCGAGCAGGCGTTGGAAGAGAGCATGCGCGAGAACGAGGTGTTCCGCAATCTCATCGACAACGTGCCGGTGTCGATCTACGCCAAGCGCTCCGACCTCAGGCAGTTCTACGTCAACAAGGGCTGGTGCGACCTCACCGGCCTCCGCAGGGAAGACGCGATCGGCAAGACGGACATCGAGATTTTCGGCGAGGACGGCGAAGCCTTCGTCAACAGCGATCTCGCCGTGCTGCGCACAGGCGATACACAGGAGATCGAGGAAACGGTGACGCTTGCCGACGGCAGCGTGCGCCACCAGTTCGCCCGCAAGGGCGCGATGATCGCGTCCGATGGTTCGCTCTATCTGATTGGGTCGACCACCGACATCACCGAACTGAAGCTGCGCGAGGCCGAACTGCGCGAGGCGCGCCAGCGCGCCGTACTGGCCGACCGCGCCAAGTCGGAATTCCTGGCCAATATGAGCCACGAGATCCGCACGCCGATGAACGGCGTACTCGGCATGGCCGAGTTGCTGGCCAAATCCGACCTCGATCCCAAGCAGAAGACGTTCACCGACATCATCGTCAAATCGGGTAACGCGCTCTTGACCATCATCAACGACATACTGGACTTCTCCAAGATCGATGCCGGACAGCTGGTGCTCGACCCTGCGCCCTTCAACCTGCCCGAAGCGATCGAGGATGTGGCGACGCTGATATCGACGCGCGCCAAGGAGAAGGACCTCGAGCTCATCGTGCGCGTCGAGCCGGGCCTGGAAAGCCTGTTCGTCGGCGATGTCGGTCGCATGAGGCAGATCGTCACCAATCTGGTCGGCAACGCGGTGAAGTTTACCGACGAAGGCCACGTGCTGGTCGACGTGACCGGACAAAGGGGGCCGACGGGGACAAAGCTTACCGTTTCGGTCACCGACACCGGCATCGGCATTCCGCAGCAGAAACTGAAGCTCGTCTTCGAAAAATTCAGTCAGGCCGACACCTCGTCGACCAGACGCCACGAAGGCACGGGGCTCGGGCTCGCCATCACCTCGCGGCTGGTCGAGTTGATGGGCGGCGAGATCGGTGTCGAGAGCGCCGAAGGCAAGGGCTCGACCTTCTGGTTCACCGTGACATTGCCCAGGGCCGAGGAACAGACCGGACGGCGGATCATGCCGGTCGACGTGACCGGCTCACGGGTGCTGATCGTCGACGACAATGCCGTCAACCGATCGATCCTGAGCGAGCAGATGGCGTCATGGACCTTCGATTCCTGCGCCGCCGAAAGCGGACCCGAAGGGCTCAAGGTGCTGGTCGCCGCGGCTGCCTACGGCGTGCCGGTCGATTGCGTCGTGCTCGATTATCAGATGCCGGGGATGAGCGGCGCCGAGATGGCGCGCGTCGTGCGCAGCACCGCAGGGCTGGCCGACACGCCGATCATCATGCTGACTTCGGTCGACCAGTCGCTCGCCAACACCAGCTATCGCGATCTCGGCATCGACGCCCAGCTAATCAAGCCGGCGCGTTCCTCGGTGCTTCTGGAAACGCTGGTCGCCACCATCCAGCGGCACCATCACAATATCACAGACGGCCGTGTGCTGCCGGCGGCAAGCAGCGGTTCCGGCGGCGGCAGGAACGAACCGTCGCCGGCAAAGCCGCCGCTCGCTGCCTCGGAACGCGCCCTGCTGCAACCGCCGCCGGTTCGTGCCCGCGCCCGGGCCGCCGGGGATGAACGTCGGCTCGACATCCTCGTTGCGGAGGACAATGAAGTGAACCAGATGGTGTTCACCCAGATAATCGGCGAAACCGGCTACAGTTTCGAAATCGTCGGCAACGGCCGCAAGGCGCTTGATGCCTTCGGCCGGCTTAATCCGCGCATGATCCTGATGGACGTCTCGATGCCGGAGATGAACGGGCTCGAGGCCACCGCCGCAATTCGCCGGCTGGAAGAACATACGGGTATGCATATCCCGATCGTCGGCGTCACCGCGCATGCCTTGAAGGGCGACCGTGAGCGCTGCCTGGAAGCCGGCATGGACGACTATCTGCCCAAGCCGATCAGCCCCAGGGCGCTGCTCGAAAAGGTCGAGCGCTGGGTCGGCATATCAGGCGAAGCCCAACGAGACGCTGGATAGCAACCTGCGGCGCCGGCCGGGATTCGGCCGCGCCGCAACAGCCAAGGCTATGGTGCGATCGCACCATATCAAAGCTGGCGCCCAGTCAGGACAATGGTCGCAACGAAACCGCTCATTCAGTTACGGGCGGGAGCAAGCGACCGCCGACAAGAAACAGCGTCGAATCTACCCCAACGGACCTGTTTTTGGCGATGGCTCGGCCAAAATTCGCTCTGGCCACGGGCAACGCGCTCCCGTCCGGTTTTTCTTTCTCGGCATCGCGGCCTGCGATCTGCCGGGACTTGATGCCAGCACGAATCGCGCAAGCGTCTGATTCCAGCGGCAACTTCCATCCCCACAAACCGGCTTAAAGGCTGCGGCTCACGAGGCGTCTGTGCGACGTTACCGGGCTGACACGAAACTGTCATGCGACTGTAATAATCGAAGGCTATTGGCCTCAGCGGGCGCCGGTTTGAAGAGGGCGCCAAGAGACCATCTTCCGAACAGGAGCAGGCCACATGAAGAAATTCCTCGTTACGGCATCGGCCGTGGCGGTAGCGTTCGCCGCATCGTCCGGTGTCGCCGCTGCGCGTGACCAGATCCAGGTCGCCGGTTCGTCGACCGTGCTGCCTTACGCCAAGATCGTCGCCGAGCAGTTCGGCGAAACCTTCACCAACTTCAAGACCCCGGTGGTCGAGTCCGGCGGCAGCGGCGCCGGCATCAAGGAGTTCTGCAAGGGCGTCGGCGAAGACACGATCGACATCGCCAACTCCTCGCGCCCGATCAAGAAGGACGAGCTGAAGTCCTGCGCCGACGCCGGCGTCAAGGACGTCCAGGAAGTCCGCATCGGCTATGACGGCATCGTCTTTGCCACCGACATCAAGGGTCCGGACTGGGCGCTGGTTCCCGCCGACATCTACAAGGCGCTCGCCGCCAAGCTGGTGGTCGACGGCAAGCTGGTCGACAACCCGAACACCAAGTGGAACCAGGTCAATCCGAAGCTGCCCGACTGGGATATCGCCGCCTATATCCCGGGTGAGAAGCACGGCACCCGTGAAGTGTTCGAGACCAAGCTGCTCGACGCCGGCTGCGACAAGGCCGCTTTGAAGGCTGCCGGCATCGCCGACGACAAGGAAATCGGCAAGACCTGCATCGCCATCCGCAAGGACGGCAAGGCTGTCGACATCGATGGCGACTACACCGAGACGCTGGCCCGCATCGACTCCAACAAGACCGGCGTTGGCGTGTTCGGCCTCGCCTTCTACGAGAACAATGCCGACAAGCTGAAGGTCGCTACCGTGGAAGGCATCGTGCCTTCGACGCAGACCATCGCCGATGGCACGTACCCCGTGTCGCGGCCGTTGTTCTTCTACGTCAAGAAGGCGCATCTGGGCGTCGTTCCCGGCCTCAAGGAATATGTCGAGTTCTTCCTTGATGACCAGATGATCGGCCCGGAAAGCCCGCTCTCCCAGTACGGCCTGGTTTCCGCTCCCGACGCCGAACGTCAGGGCCAGCGCGACGCCTTCGCCGCCGGAAAGACAATGTAATCAACCGACCGGATCAGGGCGCGGACCAAATCCGCGCCCTGATTTCGCCGCTTGCCGCAACGGCGGCGGCGATCTGAATTTTCCCTGGGGTGGGTGATGTCGTCCTTGCTCGTACTCGCCATAGTCATTGCCATAGGCGTGGTCGCTTTTGTGATCGGCCGCCAGCGCGCCGCGGCGCAGGATACCGGCAAGGTCAAGCCGCATTCGCGCGCGCATTATCATGGCTGGTGGGCCTTTCTGATCGCGGTCCTGCCTGCCGTCCTTTTGCTCGCCGTCTGGGATATCGGCTCTTCCTTCTATCTCGACCGGCATATCCATGCCGCTTTGCCCGAGCGCACCGCCGACACAAAGGTGGCCAGCGAAGCGCTCGACGCCAGCCTGGTGAAGAGCCTGGCCAAGGGCCTGCGCCGGCTCGATGGCGATACCGCACTTCCCGCTACTTTCGCCGAATTGCAGCCGCTGCTCGCCGCCAAGGGCGTGGCACTGGCCAGCGACACCCAGGACTATATGATTCCGATCGCGGTCGAGGCGAACCAGGTCCAGGACCGGCTCGGCCTGTTCAGCGCCGTGCTGACCTTCGCGCTGTCGGTCGCCGGCGCCTTCTATGCGCTGAGGCAGATCGCGCCGCGCGCCAGGGCGCGCAACAACGTCGAGAAGCTGATGCTGTGGGGGCTGCTTGCGGCCTCGACCATCGCCATCCTGACCACGGTCGGCATCGTGCTGTCGATGCTGTTCCAGACCATCACCTTCTTCGAGAGCGTGTCGCCGATGAGCTTCTTCTTCGGAACGGTGTGGGATCCGCGTTTCGCCGCCGCCGGTTCCGGCGGCAGCCAGGGTCAGTTCGGCCTGATCCCGCTACTGGCCGGCACGCTCTACATCGCCGCCGTTGCGCTTCTGGTCGCAGTGCCGGTCGGGCTGATGTCGGCGGTCTACATGTCCGAATACGCCTCGCGCAGCGTCCGGTCGGTGGTCAAGCCCGCGCTTGAACTGCTGGCCGGCATCCCGACCATCGTCTACGGCATCTTCGCCGTGGTCACGCTCGGACCGTTCTTGCGCGACCTGTCGGCGGCACTCACCGGCGGCTCGCCCTTCATCCAGGGCCAGAGCATCTTCACCGCCGGTCTGGTGATGGGCGTCATGCTGATCCCGGTCGTGTCCTCTTTGTCCGACGACATCATCACCGCGGTGCCGCGCGCAATGCGTGACGGCTCGCTCGGCCTCGGCGCCACCCGCTCCGAGACGATCAAGCGGGTGATCCTGCCGGCGGCACTGCCCGGCATCGTCGGCGCCATCCTGTTGACGGCGTCGCGCGCCATCGGCGAGACGATGATCGTCGTGCTGGCGGCGGGCGTCGCCGCCAATCTGACGGCCAATCCGTTCGAGGCGATGACGACCATCACCGTCAAGATCGTCAACCAGCTGACCGGCGACCTCGAGTTCAACTCGCCGCAGACGCTGGTCGCCTTCGCGCTCGGCCTGACGCTGTTCGCGCTGACGCTGGTGATGAACATCGTCGCCCTCTACATCGTGCGCAAGTACCGGGAGCAGTACGAATGACCGACATCCCCCTGGACACGATGGCGGGCGCCGTCGCGCGACCGCGCCGCGACATCGGGCTGAAGGCGCGCTATGCCGCCGAACGCCGGTTCCGCATCTATGGCGTGATTGCGATCTCGGTGGGCCTGGCGTTCCTGGCCATCATGCTGATCACCATCGTCTCGAAAGGCTACACCGCCTTCTGGCAGACGACGGTGACGCTGCCGGTCACCTTCGACGAGAAGGTGATCGATCCCTCCGGCAAGCGCGCGACCGACCCTACCGTGCTGATCAAGGCGAACTATCCCAAGCTCGCCGAAAACGCGCTGGTGGCCAAGCTCGGCATCGATCCGGCCAACAAGCCGATGATGCTGAAGCTCAAGGGCTTCCTGTCGGAAGGCGCCCGCGTCCAGCTGCGCGACATCGTCTCCGCCGATCCGTCGGTGATCGGCAGGACGCGTGACGTCGACATCCTGGCTGCCGCGAACCTCGACTCGGCCTTCAAGGGCCAGATCGACCTCGGCGTCGATGAAGCGCGCCGCAAGGTGTCCAACCAGCAGATCGACTGGATGAACAAGCTTAAAGCCGACGGCGTGATGGCCGAGCATTTCAACACCGGCCTGTTCACCTATGGCGCCTCCAGCCGGCCCGAAACGTCGGGCATGGGCGTGGCGATCATCGGCTCGTTCTACATGATGGTGATCGTGCTGTTGCTGGCGCTGCCGATCGGCGTCGCCGCCTCCATCTATCTGGAGGAGTTCGCCAAGAAGAACCGCTTTACGGACCTGATCGAAGTCAACATCAACAATCTCGCGGCGGTGCCGTCGATCGTCTTCGGTCTGCTTGGCCTTGCCGTGTTCATCAACTTCCTCGGCATGCCGCGCTCGGCTTCCTTCGTCGGCGGCCTGGTGCTGACCTTGATGACATTGCCGACCATAATCATCGCCACGCGCGCCGCCCTCGCCGCGGTGCCGCCGTCTATCCGCTCGGCGGCCCTAGGTCTCGGCGCCTCCAAGATGCAGATGGTGTTCCATCACATCCTGCCGCTTGCCGCCCCAGGCATCCTTACCGGCACCATCATCGGCCTGGCGCGTGCGCTCGGCGAGACAGCACCGCTGCTCTTGATCGGCATGGTCGCTTTCGTCGCCGATTATCCGACGACGCCTTTCGATCCGGCGACCGCGCTGCCGGTTCAGATCTATATGTGGGCAAACGAGGCTGAGCGCGCTTTTGTCGAGCGCATGTCCGGCGCCATCATCATCCTGCTCGTCTTCCTCATGGCCATGAACATCACCGCGATCGTGCTCCGGCGCCGCTTCGAGCGGCGCTGGTAGAAAAAAGGCAATTTGGTATGAACATCATGACCGAACAGTCCCTTGAGAATGCAGTGGGCGACAAAATGAACGCCAAGTCGAACGAAGTCATCAAGATGCGCGGCGACAAGGTCGGCGTCTTCTACGGCGAGAAGCAGGCGTTGTTCGACGTCAATCTCGACGTGCGTCAGAACCAGGTGACGGCGCTGATCGGCCCGTCCGGCTGCGGCAAGTCGACCTTCCTGCGCTGCCTCAACCGCATGAACGACACCATCGATTTGGCGCGGGTGACCGGCAAGATCACGCTCGATGAAGACGACATCTACGACAAGAACATCGATGTCGTCGAACTGCGCGCCCGCGTCGGCATGGTGTTCCAGAAACCCAACCCGTTCCCGAAGTCGATCTACGAGAACGTCGCCTACGGCCCGCGCATCCATGGGCTGGCCAAGCGCAAGTCCGACATGGACCAGATCGTCGAGCAGAGCCTGAAGAAGGCTGCGATCTGGAACGAGGTCAAGGACCGCCTGCAGGAGCCCGGCACCGGCCTGTCCGGCGGCCAGCAGCAGCGCCTGTGCATCGCGCGCGCCATCGCCGTGTCGCCGGAAGTGATCCTGATGGATGAGCCCTGCTCGGCGCTCGATCCGATCGCCACCGCCCGTGTCGAGGAGCTGATCGACGAACTGCGCCAGAACTACACGATCGTCATCGTCACCCACTCGATGCAGCAGGCGGCGCGCGTGTCGCAGCGCACGGCGATGTTCCATCTCGGCTATCTCGTCGAGGAGGGCGCCACCGACAAGATGTTCACCAACCCCGACGACAAGCGCACCCAGGACTACATTACCGGCCGCTTCGGCTGAGCCGTCCGGCGGGTGAATTTTCAGGCACGAGGACCAAGATCATGGGTGAACATACCGTCGCCTCCTTCGATGAAGAGCTCGGGCAGATCAGCAAGCTGATCCGCGACATGGGCGATCTGGCAGGCTCGATGGTCAGCGGCTCGACCAGGGCGCTGCTCAATTCGGACAATGCGCTGGCACAGCGTGTCGTTTCCGACGACGCCATCATGGATGCGCGCCAGCGCGAACTGGACGACCGCGCCATCACGCTGATCGCCAAGCGCCAGCCGATGGCCAACGATCTGCGCGCCGTGGTCGGCTCGATCCGCATGGCCGGCGACCTCGAGCGCATCGGCGATCTCGCCAAGAACATCGCCAAACGCGTCGGCACCGTGGGCTTGAGCGTCACGCCGCGCGACCTCTCGCACTCCATCGATGCCATGGCGCAGCTGGTGCTGATCCAGGTGCAAGGCGTCGTCGAGGAATATGCCGCCACCGATGCGGCAGCTCTTGCAAAACTCAGGAATGACGACGAGCGCATCGACGTCAAATACACGTCCGTGTTTCGTGAGCTCTTGACCTACATGATGGAAGACCCTCGCAACATCACCGCCTGCACGCATCTCTTGTTCTGCGCCAAGAATCTTGAGCGCATCGGCGATCATGTCACCAACATCGCCGAAAATGCGTATTATGTGCTGACCGGCCAGCAACTGCCCGCCAATCGTCCGAAGCAGGACGAGACGGCGATGGCCATGCCGGCCTGATGAGGGTGAACTGCCGATGATCGCGCCACGCATCATGGTCGTGGAGGACGAGGAGCCGCTAGGCGTGCTCCTCCGCTACAACCTCGAATCCGAAGGCTATCACGTCGAGGTGGTGACACGCGGCGACGAGGCCGAGATCCGCCTGCAGGAAAACGTGCCCGATCTCCTGGTGCTCGACTGGATGGTGCCCGCTGTTTCCGGCATCGAGCTCTGCCGGCGGCTTAGAGTGCGGCCCGAAACCGAGCGGCTGCCGATCATCATGCTGACCGCGCGCGGTGAGGAAAGCGATCGCGTGCGCGGCCTGTCCACCGGTGCCGACGACTATCTGGTCAAGCCATTCTCGACGCCGGAGTTCATGGCGCGCGTGAAGGCGCTGCTGCGCCGGGCCAAGCCGGAAGTGCTGTCGAGCGTGCTCAAGGTCGGCGACATCGTGCTCGATCGAGAATCGCACCGGGTCTACCGCAAGAAGAGCGAGATCAGGCTCGGACCGACCGAGTTCCGGCTGCTCGAATTCATGATGCGCCATCCCGGCCGCGTGTTCTCGCGCAGCCAGCTGCTCGACAATGTCTGGGGCGAGACGATCTACATCGACGAGCGAACCGTCGACGTCCATGTCGGGCGCTTACGCAAAGCGGTCAACAACGGCCGCATGCCGGATGTCATCCGTACCATTCGCGGCGCCGGCTACGCGATCAGGGAAGACTAGGATGCTGCGCGTCGCGCCGTTGCCGGCCATTCAGGCGACATGCTTGCCGGATTTGGCCTGAATGCCCGGCGCGAAAATCTCCTGATCGACGAAGCCGAGCGCGCGCATGGCACAGCCTTCGCGGATCAGCGGCAGCTCGTTGGGCTCGGTGTCGAAGGAGATCGATTTCGAGTGCTGGCCGCCGGCGGTCTGGGCGATCGCTTCGCGCAATGCCGGTTCGATCAGGTCGAAGGCGGCGGCGCTGACGCCTACCATGGCGACGGGTGCCGGATCGATCAGCGCAAACAGGCTGCCGAGGCCGAAGCCGAGCGCCTCGCCGGCCTTGCGATAGGCTTCGCGCTCCGGGCCGTCGGTTTCGCGGGCGCGCGCGGCGAGTGCGCGCATATCAGCGTCGCCGATATCGACCGGCTCGGCATCCTCGCCCATCATTTTGGCGCTGCGCCAGATGGCGTAGTTTCCGGCATAGGCTTCCACGCAGCCGCGCCGCCCGCAGCGGCAGAGCGCGCCGCCCGGACGGTGGATCATGTGGCCGAACTCGCCGCCCGAGGAATGGGTGCCGGTGAACAGTTCGCCTTTCAGCACCAGGCCCATGCCGATGCCGTGCGATAAGAGGATGGCGATAAAATTGTCGCGGTAGCGCTCGGGCTGGCGCCATTGCAGCGCCACCGCCATCATGTTGCAATCGTTCTCCATGGTGGCAGGAATGCCGAATTCCGCTTCCAACATATCGGCGAAGGCAATGTCGGTCAGTGGCGTGATCGGCGACCACAGCATGGCGCGCGCCTGCGAATCGGTGATGCCCTGGATGCCCATGGCAATGCGGGCGATGCTCTGGACATCGAGGTCGGGATCCTCAAGCCGCCGCCGGACGATTGCTACGCATTCGCCAATCAGCTCGTCGCGCGGCTTGGTCAGCGTGTCCAGCCGGCGCTGTTCCTCGGCGACGACGTGGCCGGCATAGTCGATGACGGTGACGGACAGGAAATTGAGCGACAGCACGACGGTCATCACCGCCGCCGCTTCCGGGTTGAGGCCAAGGCCGACCTGCGGCCGGCCGCGTTTCAGTGCGCCTGTCTCGCCAGGTTTGCCTTCAATCAGGACGCCTTCTTGAATCAGATCAGACGAGATTGCCGATATGGTCGAGTGGCTGAGGCCGGTGGTCGCCGCAATCTCGGTCCGCGACGGCTGGCCGGCCCGGCGCACGGCCGAAATCACCATGGCACGGTTGCGACGGCGCAGATCGTCGTGGCGGATTCCAACCGACATTTGTTTCCTCCCGGCCTCCTCGCGCCTCATGATAGTGAAGGCGTTCGACGGCACCAGCCAAATATTGGCAGACGCCGGCAGCCCTGTCATTGTTTATTGCGGACCTCGAAAAAATTCGGCAAGGCCATCAGAATCCATCAGAATCGATGTTGACAGCGCCTTATCATTGAACCAGTATTTTTTCGAGGCTCGAAAAAATAGGGCCTCTGTGTGCCGGCCCTCGGGCCAGTTTTGTCGCGCCGCACGCGGCGCAGGGAGGATTATGATGAACAGATTTGCAGCCGCCATGCTGGCGGGTGTCGCCATGTCGCTGGCGCTGATGTCGGTCGCGCAGGCGAAGGACAAGGTCATCGGCGTGTCGTGGTCGAACTTCCAGGAAGAGCGCTGGAAGACCGACGAGGCGGCGATGAAAACGGCGATCGAGGCTGCCGGCGACAAGTACATTTCGGCCGACGCGCAGTCCAATCCCGGCAAGCAGCTGACCGACGTCGAAAGCCTGATCTCGCAGGGCGCCAACTCGCTGATCATCCTGGCGCAGGACGCCTCGGCCATCGGCCCGGCGGTGCAGAAGGCGCTGGACGAAGGCATTCCGGTCGTCGGCTATGACCGCCTGATCGAGAACAAGGACGTCTTCTACCTGACCTTCGATAACAAGGAAGTCGGCCGCATGCAGGCCCGCGAAGTGTTCAAGGCGAAGCCCGAAGGCAACTATGTCTTCATCAAGGGCTCGGGCTCGGATCCGAATGCCGATTTCCTGTTCTCGGGCTCGATGGAAGTGCTCAAGGAAGCCATCGACTCGGGCAAGATCAAGAATGTCGGCGAGGCCTATACCGATGGCTGGCTGCCGGCCAATGCCCAGAAGAACATGGAACAGTTCCTGACCGCCAATGACAACAAGGTCGATGCCGTGGTTGCGGCCAATGACGGCACCGCCGGCGGCGTTGTCGCCGCGCTGACGGCGCAGGGCCTTGCCGGAACGGTTCCGGTCTCCGGCCAGGACGGCGACCATGCCGCTCTGAACCGCATCGCGCTCGGCACGCAGACGGTGTCGGTGTGGAAGGACGCGCGCGAACTCGGCAAGAACGCCGCCGAGATCGCCTCGCAGCTTGCCGATGGCAAGAAGACGGGCGACATTGCCGGCGCCAAGGACTTCACCACGCCTGGCGGCAACACCGTCAAGTCGCTGTTCCTGACCCCCGTCGCGATCACCAAGGACAACCTCAACGTCGTCATCGACGCCGGCTGGATCAAGAAGGACGAAGTCTGCACGGGCGTCGCCGCCGGCAGCGTCGCGGCTTGCAACTGATCTCGACGACTTGAAGAAATGAGGCGCCGCGGCTGTCAAGCCGCGGCGTTTTCTCTACGAGAATTGTGTGTTTCCGCCATCGGCGGCAAACTTCTAGGCTGTGGTCCGGCATCCGCGCCAGACGGCAAGCCGCTGGAGGACATCATGACCGACACGACCTCAAATCCGCAGGCCGATACGGCACGAGCGTCTGAACTCGGCGCGGTCGCCCGGTTCGTGAAAGCGACCGAGCTCGACACGCGCATGCTCGGCATGGTCGGCGCGCTGCTGGTCATCTGGGTCGGCATACATATCCTGTCGGGTGGGCTTTTCCTGACGCCGCGCAATCTTTGGAACCTGTCGGTGCAGACGTCCTCGGTCGCGATCATGGCGACCGGCATGGTATTGGTCATCGTGATGCGCAACATCGACCTTTCGGTGGGCTCCGTCGAAGGCGTGATCGGCATGATCATGGGCGTGGCACAGGCCGAATTCCTGATTCGCGTCATCGGCTTCCAGCTTGGAAACCCCTGGCTCTGGATCGTCGCGCTTGCCGCCGGCGTGGTGCTTGGTCTGCTGATCGGCGCGTTCCAGGGCTTCATCATCGCCTATATGCAGGTTCCGGCCTTTATCGTGACGCTTGGTGGCCTGCTGGTCTGGCGCGGCATGGCATGGCTCATCACCAGCGGGCGCACGGTCGCGCCACTCGACGCCACCTTCCAGCTGATGGGCGGCGGACCACGCGGCTCGATTGGCGCCGCTGCCAGCTGGATCGTCGGCATTGTCGCCTGCGCGGCGGTCGCCTTCGCGCTGCTCAACGGTCGCTCGCAGCGCAAGCGCTTCAGCTTTCCACTGCGCCCCGTCTGGGCCGAGACCTTGCTTGGCGTGGTCGCTTGCGCGGCCATCCTCGGCGCCGTGTGGATCGCCAATTCCTATCCATGGCCGATCGGCATCGTGCGCCAGTACGCACAGCAGAACGGCATCACCGTTCCCGAAGGCGGGCTGTTCATCGCGCATGGCATCGCCATACCGGTGCTGATGGCGGTGATTGTCGGCATCATCATGACGTTCATCACCAAGCGCACGCGTTTCGGCCGCTATGTCTTCGCCATCGGCGGCAATCCGGAGGCAGCGGAACTCGCCGGCATCAACACGCGCTGGGTGACCATGAAGGTGTTCATGATCATGGGTGTGCTGGCTGCAATCAGCGCGGCGATCTCGTCGGCCCGTCTCAATGCGTCAACCAATGCGCTGGGCACACTGGACGAGCTTTTGGTGATCGCGGCCGCTGTCATCGGCGGCACGTCGCTCGCGGGCGGCGCCGGAACGGTGATGGGCGCCATGCTCGGCGCGCTTCTGATGCAGTCGCTGCAATCCGGCATGGTGCTGCTCGGCATCGACTCGCCGCTGCAGAGCATTGTCGTTGGCGCTGTCCTGGTCATCGCCGTCTGGCTCGACACCGTCTACCGCAAGCGCGTCTAGGGAGGAACGATTATGGAAAAAACTGCTCCCACCGGTACGCCACTGATCGACATGCGCAACATCTCGATCGCGTTCGGTGGCATTCGCGCCGTCGACGATGCGTCCATCGATCTTTTCCCGGGCGAAGTGGTGGCGCTGCTTGGCCACAACGGCGCCGGTAAGTCGACGCTGATCAAGATCCTGTCGGGCGCCCACAAGCGCGATGCCGGCCAGATCTTGGTCAACGGCCAGGAGGCCTCGATCTCCAATCCGCGCGACGCCAAGAAATACGGCATCGAAACGATCTACCAGACGCTTGCGCTGGCCGACAATGTCGACGCTGCCGCCAACCTCTTCCTCGGCCGCGAACTGATGACCGCGTGGGGGACACTCGACGATGTCGCCATGGAGGCCGAGGCGCGCAAGGTGATGGGCCGGCTCAATCCGCGCTTCCAGCGCTTCAAGGAGCCCGTGATCAAGCTATCGGGCGGCCAGCGCCAGTCGGTGGCGATCGCACGCGCCATCCTGTTCAACGCCCGCATCCTGATCATGGACGAACCGACGGCCGCGCTTGGGCCGCAGGAGACGGCGCAGGTCGGCGAACTGGTCAAGCAGCTCAAGGCCGACGGCATCGGCATTTTCCTGATCAGCCACGACATTCACGACGTGTTCGAGCTTGCCGACCGAGTCTGCGTAATGAAGAACGGCCAGGTCGTCGGCACCGCGCGCACCACCGATGTGACCCAGGACGAAGTGCTCGGCATGATCATCCTGGGAAAGTGCCCGCCCGGCGCCATTCCCGGTCCGGGTGCGCTGAAGATCGCGGCCTGAGACCACGCTATCGTCAGCTGTCATGTTCACTGATGCTCGAGATCGATAAGCCGGCTAAATATGCATGATATGCCAGCTGTCATTATGGCTTGGCCGCGCCATTGTCTTGCCGCGGCGACTTGCCCATAAAGGTCCCGAACCGTCCATGGGTCTGCGTTGAAGAAGTTTTTCCCGATCCTTGCCTTCATTGCCGTTGCACTGATCAGCCTGACGATGGCGGGCTTCGCCTATTTCGCGACCCAGGAAGCGGCGCGCATCAAGTTTGAGGCGACGGCCGACGACGCGCTCAACCGCATCGAAAGCCGTATCGATCTGCATCTGTCACTGCTGCGCTCGACGCAGGCGCTGTTCGACGCCCGCAACGGCGAGATTTCAGGTAGCGAATTCAAGGCCTTCTTCAGCGCCCTCAATGTCGATAACAATTTCGCCGGCTTGCGCGGCATCGGCTATCTCAGGCTGGCCAAGACCGGTGACGAAGCGGCGGTCGAGCGCGACATGTTGCGCGACCGCGGCGCCGCCCACACGGTCTATCCGGACACGACACAGCCGTGGCGCACGCCCGTCGTGCTGTTCGAGCCGCTCGACCCTGCCAACGAATCCACCATCGGCTACGACATGTTCACCGAGCCGGTGCGGCGCGAGGCGATCGAAAAAGCGCTGGCCGATGACGCACAGCACGCAAGCGGTCTGGTCCAACTCGGCCAGGACACGGGCGCGGCGCAGACCTTTACCGGTTTCCTGGTCTTCGTCAGGCTCAATGTCGAAACCGCGCCGGATGGTATCAACGCGTCCAGATCATCGACATCAGGCCTTCTCTACGCGGCCTTCCGCGCCCGCGACCTGTTCCAGACCGCGCTCAGCCGCACGCCTTTGCTGCCGGTCAACACCGCGATCTATGACGGCACGGCCGACGCCGACAATCTTCTGTTCCAGTCGGAGACGCCGCCGGTTGCGAGCTTTGGCGACAGGCTGTTGGTGACGCGCAAGATCATCGTCGCCGGTCGGCCCTGGACGGTGCTGTTTCGGCCGACAAGTGCATTTTCGCAACCGTCCTCGCGCGCCATTCCGGTCATGCTCGGGCTGTTCGGCCTGCTTCTGGCCGGCGCCATAGCGTTGGTGGCCCGCTACCAGGAGCGCGCCTACGACGCCAAGTCGCTGCTGCATGAAACGACGGAAAAAAGCCTGCTCGAAAAGGATTTGATGCTGCAGGAGATGAAGCATCGAATCAAGAATTCGATCACGCGGGTGCTGGCGATTGCGCGCCAGACGGCGGCGCAAGCAACCGACGTGCAGGAGTTCTCAACTTCCTTCTCGGCCCGCCTGCAGGCAATGGCGGCTTCCCAGGACATGCTGACGCGTTCGCGCTGGCAGAAGGCCGATCTTAGCGACCTGCTGCGCATCGAGCTCGGCCAGGTATTCGGCAAGGAGCTTCCGGAAGGGATATTGTCAGGGCCTCAGGTGCTGCTCGACGAGAGGACGACGCAGGCGCTTGGCCTGACCTTTCACGAACTGGCGACGAATGCGCTGAAATATGGCGAGGCCGGCAATTCCGTGGGTGCGCTGAAGGTCGACTGGTCGTTCGAGGGGCGCGGGTCCGAGCGGATGCTGGTTCTGAACTGGCGCGAGGCCGGGCAGAAGGAACTCGAAGCGCCGGCGAAGACCGGCTTCGGCACCAAGCTGATCGACCTCAATGTCACGCGCGAGTTGCGCGGCACGATTGCCCGAGATTTTCGCGCCGATGGGCTTACGGTGGAAATCAGGATCCCGCAGCCTGATGCAGTCAAACAAACGGAGACCGGCTGACCGGTCTCCGTCGCGATTGTCTGACGCTTTTGAAGCGGATCAGCAGCGAGCGGTGTAGAGCCGGCCGCGATTGTCGCGATACTGGCAATAGCCGTTGCGCAGGTTGCGCACCAGCAGGCCGGAACCGGCGCCAACGGCTGCGCCGATCAGCGCACCCTTGCCGCCGCCGATCAGTCCGCCGGCCAAAGCACCGACACCGGCGCCGACACCGACATCCTGCTCGGTCGTGCTGCAGCCGCTGACGGCGACCACCGCAACCATGGCAATAATCAATTTCCGCATAGAATCTCTCCTCACTTTTGTCCTCACTTTAGTAAGCTCCAGCCGCTATTTAGCACGAAACAGCAGCCTTTGCCCGCTCGATCTTATTGTTGGCTAAGAGAGTCTTTTTCGCGGCGCGTGGCGTTCGACGCGACCACGACACTGGAAATCTGCAAAGACGCGTCGAGGGTGCCGTCCGGGCGCACGTTCCAGACGATCTGGTCGTAATCATCTTCCAGCGCGGGGTCGACCGTAAGACATTTGGCAACGACGTGCTCGGCCTGACCCTGCACGTCGCCGGCAGCGAATGGACGTTCTGCCGTGCATGCTTCGGCGGTTTCGAAAACACTGACCGGCACCGGCAGTTCACGGCATTCGGTCATGTTGTTCGAACAGCCAATTACCAGAAGCAAAGCGGCGATGTGTTCCACGGCGACACGTCCTCTCGCCATAAGAACGGTCCACAGCCGTCAAAGTTCCTGTGCCGAAAGGGGCGTTTATAATTGGTCGGCTACGAGCTGGACAGTTTCTGAGCCAGGCTGCTTGGGAGCAGCGTGAACCTGAGCATCTGGCTCAGACCAATTGCGACGCCACGATCAGCACAACAGCGGCGACGAGCGCGACAGCGGCGACGCGAAGCAAGGGATGCCAGGCGTGCTGCAAAGGCGAGGCTGAAGCGTCAGGATCCTGAAAGCCGCTCATCGACACCCGGGCGGCCTGCTCCAGCCTGTTCATATCGGCAACCGTCATGATCATTCCTCCCATACTCGCGTTGCAGGCTGCGGCCGAAACATCGGTTGAATCGGTCAAGATCCAGCAATCTCTGGGAACCACAGCATCGGATTTTATGGTGAACAGCCGGTTAAGGAATCCCGCCGCTCATTCGGTTTCGAAATTGCCGTGCGGAACGACGAGGCGATATTCGAGGCGGTCACTGGTGATCTCCAGCGTCGCCGTGCCGTTCAGCGATGCCGGCACGACACGTTCGAGGGCAACGCTGCCGAAGCGTTTCTCGGTGCGCCTGTTATCATTGGCGACAATGGCCTCGACCCAGGTCAGCGACAAAGCCGGCTTGTCTGCGGCCTCTGCGACGTTCGACAGATCGGCGGTTACCTCGACAAAGCCGTCCGGCCGCGCCAGGGCGCCGTAGCTGAATGAATTGACGGCGAGTTCGTGCATTGCCAGTCCAATATGAATGGCCGCGTTGGGATTGAGGTAGGGGTTGACGCCATTGAAGCGCAGGCTCTGCGCGGGATCGGCGCCGTAGCGAACGACCTGGCCGCGGATAAGCTCGCGAAGTGCTGCACCCCGCCAGTTCGACGACGTTACCAGATCCTGGGAGGAAGCCAGTGACTGCAGGCGGCCGCGAAAGCGCTTCAGGAAATCGTCGGGTGTCTCGGAATAGCGGCCGGTCTGGGTGGCAATACTTTGGATGATGGCCAACAGGTTCTTGGAGCGGTGGCTGACTTCGCGCAACAGCGTCTTCAGCGTCTGTTCGCGGCGTTTCTGCTCGGTGGTTTCCACCATCGTGGTGACGACGCCCTGCACGTCGCCGCGATGGCCCCGATCGGCATCGACCCATACCTGGAACCAGCGCATGCCATCACCGGTGGGAACACTCAGTTCAAGGCGTTCCGGATTGCCGGAAGCGATCACATTGCTTTTGGCGGCGGCGATTTGCTCAGCTTGCGCCGGTGGCAACGCGCCGTTGCTGTCGGCTGTGTCGGAAACCCACGGCGCACGCATGTTGCGGGCCCATACAGTCTTCAATTCACGATCCTGATAGAGGACGGAAATGCCGGCATTGTGCAGAGCGTGAAGCAAGGCGCGGCCAAGCTGCATTCCGCTTTCAGCCGGGTGCAGTGCGATCACCTCGTCGCCCTGTCCGCTCTCGCCTCCGCCAATGGAACGCATCAATCACCTGTCCACCTGATCAGGACCGAACGATTCACTTGGACTCAGTTCCTGAGTAGGTCCCCAGAAAAGGTCCGCCGGACGATGTCCCGTTGGAGGACATCGCCCGGCGGTGGCTGGAAACCGTTTGAGGGGTGCGGCTTCCAGTGTTCGCCCGCTCCTACGATGCCCGTCTGAACAGGCCGGCCAGAAGCGAGATGACGAGGAAGGCGAGAAAGATGAAGAACAATATTTGCGCGATACCGGCCGAGGTACCGGCGATGCCGCCGAAACCAAGCGCGCCGGCGATGATCGCCACGACGAGAAATACGAGCGCCCAGTAGAGCATGATCTGTCTCCTTCCGATACTGAATCAAGAACGTGAGTGATTGCTGTTTGTTCCACCATTTGCCGAAAAAGAAGGACTTTGGAAGAGGCCCGGATGCGAATTGATTCACGCGCGTGCGCCCCATACGGAGCGACGGGCAGCCGCCGATCGCCGGGCTAGGCGATCGCCAGTGCCGGCAACGCTGCGAGGCGGCGAAAAATTGGAGATTGAAGGCCCTACTTCACGCGGCGGCCTTGGCCTGCCGGTCGAAGAACAGCGCTTGGCTGATCAGCGCCTTGACCATGTCGGGATTGAACGGCTTGGTGACGAGGAAGGCCGGTTCAGGCCGCTCGCCGGTCAGCAGACGTTCGGGGAAGGCGGTGATGAAGATTACCGGCACCGAAGTCGACGACAGGATTTCGTTGACCGCATCGATACCCGAGCTGCCATCGGCAAGCTGAATGTCGGCCAGCACCATCTTCGGCCTTGTCTTGCCGAACATCGCCACCGCCTCGGTATGGGTGCGCGCGGTTCCGACCACGTGGTGGCCGAGGCTCTCGACCATTTCCTCGATGTCCATGGCGATCAGCGGCTCGTCCTCGATGATCAGCACATCGGTCGCCACCTGGCGAGAGATCTCATTGCTCGCCTGGGCAAGCAGTTCGGAGAATTCCTTGGCGTCGACATCGAGAATTTCAGCTGCCTCGTCTTCACCGAAGCCTTCGACCGCGACCAGCAGGAAAGCCTGGCGTGGCCGTGGCGCAATGGCGTTCAGATTGGCGGCGGCGCGCTGCTCCCATGCCGATTGCGCCTGCTCCTGCGGAACGCGGATGGCAATGGAGGTGAACAGTTTGGCGAATACCTTGTAGAGCGCGATGCGGTCGCTTGACGCTTGCGGGAAGATGTCGACGTCGGCGATGATGGCTTCGAGCATCGCGGCGACCAGCGCATCGCCACTCTCCTGCGATCCGGATACGGCGCGTGAAAAGCGGCGCAGGAACGGCAGGTGCGGAGCGATGGTTGCGGAAAGGCTCATGGTAGACGTCTCCCTCAGATGACGTGATTGCATAGATTGCAGGTCAAGCTGATTGCAAGCCCCAACACCCAAACGCGGGTTTTGCGAAAAAGTTCCGACACTTGTGGAACGAAACTGCACGGGCGACGTTTGTGGTGCGATGGGCAACCAGACGAGGGGGCCGCTTTGCGTTGTGTAATGGGGCGGCTCGGGGCGCTGGATTTAAGGGCGAAATGAAGGACATGAATAAAGAAACGCTGGCTGGCGCCGCTGACAGGCGCCGGGCCAATTCCGGCGACCCGCTCGGGGCGAATTCGGAAATTGGCCGTAAACTCAAACAGTATTATGACGAGCTGGTCTCGGACAATGTGCCGGATCGCTTTGCCCAGTTGCTCAGCCAACTGGAAAAGGCCGAACCCGCACAGAAGAAGGACTGAGGCATGGCAGCTGTCTCACAAGGGTTCAAGACCGACCTGCTCGGCTCGATCCCGAGCCTGCGGGCTTTTGCCGTGTCGCTGACGCAGAATGCCGACAAGGCCGACGATCTGGTGCAGGAGACGCTGGTCAAGGCTTGGGACAAGCATGAGAGCTTTCAGCCCGGCACCAATCTCAAGGCATGGCTGTTCACCATCCTGCGCAACGAGTTCTATTCCCAGATGCGCAAGCGCGGCCGCGAGGTGCAGGACAGCGACGGCATCATGACGGCCAGGCTTGCCGTTCATCCGGCTCAGCACGGCCAGCTTGACCTCAAGGATTTCCGCGGCGCGCTCGAGCAACTCCCCGAGGACCAGCGCGAAGCCATCATCCTCATCGGCGCTTCAGGCTTTTCCTATGAAGAGGCCGCCGAAATCTGCGGCTGTGCGGTCGGAACGATCAAGAGCCGGGTCAGCCGGGCCCGCACGCGGTTGCAGGAGATCCTCAAAATCTCCGGCGAAGACGAATACGGGCCGGACGCGATCTCGTCCCAGGTGACGGGTTCAAACGCTGCCTGACGGCGGAGGCCCCGTTTGCGGGCCTGGGCTCTCTACACATACGCATCGAAGATATCTCAGACTGGCGCGCGTCCGCAGGCCGCCGCCAGAGCCTCGACGAGATCGGTCCCCGAATAAGGCTTGGTGACCAGGCGGATGCCGGGAAAAGACACTTTGATCTCATCCGGGTCCGAATAGCCGGAGGCAAAGACAAACGGCAGGCCCGATTGGCGCAGCCGCGAGGCGAAATCGAGTGTAGACGTTCCGCCCAGCATGAGGTCCACGATAGCGGCGTCGAACTCGCCAACGACCTTCTGCTCATCGATCTCGGCCAGAGCGCGGGCAATCACTACGTCGCTCGCGCCATGGTCGCGGCAAAGCTGCTCGACATCCATGGCGATCAGGAATTCATCCTCCAAGACAAGAATTCGCAATCCCTCAAGCAATGGCGGCACTTGGCAATCTCTCCTCAATTCTTGCAGCATCGGGTACAGTGACTCCAGTCAACCGCATCGCGGACCTTGGGGGATCGGTCAGGCCTTAATCCGAAAAGTTCGCCCACCGGCTCTACTCCACAAGCGAGCTTCGAATTCGCCTCAGTCGAGTGTAGCGAGTCATGATCGCTATTTGCCATCCTGTCATTTAAAAAAGACATGCCATCGGCAGCGGAACCGCGGCCTTGCAAAGGCGTAGCACTCAGTCTCTGGCAAGAGACTTTCGAAAGAGGGATCGAAATGTCTGGCCAGAATGGTCGTTCGTTTTCCAGCCGTCAGTACCCATGCGAGATCTGCCCGCTTCGGGCATTGCCGGTGTTCCGGGAATTCGAGAAGCAGGAGCTTGCCTATGTCAGCATGTTCAAGAAGGGCGAACTGGCCGTCGACAAGGGCGCCACAGTGCTGGTCGAAGGCAGCCAAAGTGCTCATCTCTACACCGTGCTTTCGGGCTGGGCCTTCCGCTACAAACTATTGTCGGACGGCAGGCGCCAGATCCTGAACTACTCCATGCCCGGCGATCTTATCGGGCTGCAGGGCAGCCTGATGGGCGAAATGCAGCACTCGGTCGAGGCGCTGTCGCCCATGCTGTTGTGCGTCTTCGAGCGTGAAAACCTGCACGAGCTCTACCGCAACCATCCGGGCCTTGCTTACGACATTACCTGGCTGGCGTCGCGCGAGGAGCGCATGCTGGACGAGAACCTGCTCAGCGTCGGTCGGCGCACGGCGGTCGAGCGCACCGCCTATCTCATTGCCTTCATCGCCAGCCGCGCGGCGGCAGTCGGGCTCAACGGCAAGGCGCCGGTGCAAATCCCGATTACCCAGCAGCATGTCGCCGATACGCTCGGCCTGTCGCTGGTCCACACCAACAAGACGATCCGCAAGCTCATCGATCGCAAGCTGATCGCCTGGCGCGACGGCGGTTGCGAAGTGATCGACGGGGAGGGGCTGAAGGATCTCGCGCGCTGGGAGGGCCTAAGCGAAGGCCGTCGGCCGCTGATCTGACAGGCAGGCCTCCATCTGGGGCTGGACTCGCACTTGCAAACACCCTTTCATGGATACGGTCTCCGATTTCGGAACCATGACGTGTGTCGGGCGTTTGAAGCCAAGCAAACGCAAGGAGTTTAGAATGGCAACTGCCGCAGGAAAAACCGCCAACGAAAGTCAGACGAACGCCGACCTGGAAGCCGACATTCGGCAGTTGAAGGCGGATATCGAAAAGTTGACCAAGCAATTGGCCAAGACCGGCGAACATGGTTACGGCACGGCGCGGCGCGCTGCTGCCGAAGGCGTCGACCAGTTGCGCGCGCAGGGCGAAGCCGTCTTCGACAGCCTGCGTGGCAACGCCAAGGATCTTGAGGCCCAGATCACGGCCAATGTGCGCGAGAAGCCGGTCACTTCACTGGCGATCGCGGCCGGCGTCGGCTTCCTGTTTGCGCTTCTTGCCCGGCGCTAGTTTCGACAGAGATGGGCATGCTGGCACCGCTTATCTCGGCCTTGGCCTCGGGTGAAGCCATTGCCGCCATGCGCCGCGCGCGCACGGCGGCAATCGTCTACGGGCTCGCCGCCGTGGCTGCCCTGTGCGGCCTCGGGTTTCTCCTGGGGGCGGCCTACATCTGGGCGGCTGACCGTTATGGCTCGATGGCCGCCTGTCTTGGCTTCGCGGCCGGTTTCCTGGTAACGGCCGGGCTTATCGTGCTCATTCATCAACTTGCGGCCGGAACGCGTGCGCGCCGACGTGCGCGAAGGCGCAATGCCGACCTGAAGGCGCTCGGTATCACCGCGGCGCTTGCCGTGCTGCCGGCCTTGCTCAAGGGGAAAGGCGGGAAGGGCGTCATTCTCGGCCCGATGATCGCGCTCGCGGCCTATGCCATCTACCGCGAGAACGTCAAACCGGATCCGGGCGATCCAGACAGCGAAGCCGACTAAAGCGCGTCGCGCTGATACGCTGTTCCCGGGAAAACCGCTTCGCACTTCTGAAATTGCTTTAAGCCGGCAGATCTTCAAGCGGCATCGATATTTCGGCGAACACGCCTTCGCTGCGGAATTCGTGGGTCACTTCGCTCGATAAAACCTTGGCGAGGCTGCGGCGGATCAGGATAGAGCCGAAGCCCTGGCGTTCCGGCGGGTCGACTTTCGGCCCGCCGCTTTCGCTCCAGGTCAGCACAAGGCGGCGCGCGCCTTTCTTGCCCGCCGCCTTCCAGTCGACATCGACCTTCCCCGAGCCAACCGACAGCGATCCGTATTGCAGCGCGTTGCTGGCCAGTTCGTGCATGATCAAACCGAGCCCCACCGCCTGGTCGGGCGAAAGCAGCAGCTCCGGACCGGAGATCACGATGCGCGGCCGTTCTGCCGAATCGAACGGCTTCACCTCGATCTGCATCAGTTCGCGAATACCGATGCCGCGCCATTCGCGATCCGACAGCAGGTTATGGGCAGCGCCCAGCGCCTGCAGCCTGGCGCCGAAGGCTTCCAGGAATTCGCTTGGGCGGCGAGCGTGGCGAACGGTCTGTGTGGCCAGCGCCTGCACGGTCGCCAGCGTGTTCTTGACCCGATGGTTGAGCTCGCGCAGCAGCAGCCTTTGCCGGTCCTCGCCGAGCTTGCGTTCCGAGATGTCGTAGTTGACGCCAAAGATAAGCGTCGGCTTGCCTTCGCCGTCGCGCTCGATGACGCGGCCGCGGGTGACTATCCAGCGCGGCGGATCGAAGCCTTTGACCCGGTATTCGCCGAAATAGTCGTCGCTGCCGGTCAGGCGAAAGCGCGTCTCGGTCTGGTAGACGTCGCGCGGGTCGATGGCGGCCAAAATGTCGCGCGCCCGCAGCCGGTTCGAACGCGGCAGGTTGAACAGCTCCGACAAACGCACGTCGCATTCGATCATGTCGGTGCGGATATCCCAGGCCCAACTGGCGAGCGAGGCGGCATCGAGCGCTATGGCTCGGCGCTTTTCCTCCTGCGCCAAAGCAGCCGTGGCAATGGCGCCGCTGCGGGTGGCGTCCTTGAGGGTAAACAGGCTGGCGGCGAGGCTGGCCAGCGATTTCAAATGATCGAGCGCGGCAGCGGACGGAAATTCATGCGGCTCCCGGTCGAGCACGCACACCGTGCCGACGCGCGCGCCGGCGACCACCATCGGCGCGCCGACATAAAAGCGGACATGGTGTTCGCCGGTGACCAGCGGGTTGCGGGAGAAGCGAGGGTCGATGCTGGCATCCGGCACCACCATGGGCTCGTCGCCGGCGGCAATGGTATGGGCGCAGAACGATATGTCGGTCGCGGTTTCGGTCTCGTCGAAGCCGACACAGGATTTGAACCACTGTCGTTCGGTGTCGAGCAGCGTGACGAGCGCGATCGGCGCCTGCATCACGGCTGCGGCAAGGCCGGTAATGCGATCGAAGTCGGGATCGGAGTCGGTGTCGATCGCGTCAAGCCTATGCAGTACGGCAAGCCGCTCCGGCGCCGCCACGGCGCGGCGGACCTCAACCGGCAAACCAGCCTGCTTCGCCACCTTGCTATCCACCAAGCCCCCTCGCTTGCAGGCCCCACCTGCGGTGGCGCGCATCTCGCGCGGCCGTCGTCGCGCGCCGGAACTTTTGTAGCAAGCAATCGTTACCCCACCATGCTTCGCTGGCGATGGTTTTATCCACCATCCCGGTTGCGCGACAGGAACGCCGCCAATGACCAAGATCGCCCCTGAAAACAAAGCCCGTCAGGGGCGCTGGGGTTGGCACGGCCTGCGCATATTGGTCGCCGGGTTGCTCCTGGCTTTCATTGCTTGGGGAGCGGCCGAGATTTATGGCCAAAAGATCGATCCAGATACCCCTGAAAGCCAGGGGCAGCCCACCGGCCAGAGCGCGCCGGCCAACCAGAGCGCGCCAGCCGGCGAGGGGCAGTCGGGCGGCTAGGGTTTTCCGCGTCATTCGTAATCGCATCAGGCGGCCTTCGCCTGGGCGGCTTGCGCCGGAACCAGGACGTTCAGTGCGCCAGGGTGGATCTGGATTGTCGTTTCGCGCTCCAGCTTGACCAGTTCGCCGTCGATGACGGCGCCGAATTTCTTGCTCCCGGTATGGATAGTCACGATTGCCTTGTCGGCCTGATGAGTTTCGACATGATCGCTGTCGCGCCACCTGCCTCGAGCCATGTCGAAGAGCGCCCTGACCAGCTCGCCACGCTGCCGCGCCACGGTTACATAGATGCCGAGCACGCCGCCGGCAGGATTGTCGGCATAAGGCAGATGGCCTTCGCCAAACAGATTGTTGGAAATGCCGATGCCGCTGATGCGGGTCACGATTTCGGCTTCGCCGACCGTCAACGTCACCTTCATGGCTGGAGGATTGTTGATCGTCGTCCAAGCGGCCTTGGCCGAAGCGCGAATCTTTCCCAGGCGCGAGGCGAATTCCATATTGTCGCGCAGCTTCACCATCCTGGCGTGCAGGCCGATCGAGAACTGATGCACGAACGGCCGGCCATTCGCGCTCGCGATATCGACCGCCATGATCTCGCCGTCGGCAAAGGACTTCAGCGCGCCATCGATGGTCTGCGGAATTCCAAGGCCGCGGGCGAACAGGTTCATTGTTCCTGCAGGCAGGACGGCCAGCGCCTTCTTGCCATTCATCAGCCGCCCCGCGGCGGCCGAAATGGTGCCGTCGCCGCCACCGGCCAGCACGACGTCGAAGTCGCGCCGCGCGGCGACCTTGTCGAGCGCCGCGACAATCTCCTTGCCGGCGACGATGTCGATCTCGATGGAGTGACCAGCCGCCTCGAGCGTCTGGCGCATCCGGTCGGTTAGCGCTGAAAGATCGGTGGTCCGCAAGGTGCCGCCGTCCCGGTTCAGCACCGCTGCAAATCGCATGCCCCACTCCGTATTCTTTAGCGGCCGGAATGCCAGCCGCAGGCTGAAACGGGCAAGCTTGGGAAAGGTTCCATCGGCCGGGTGGGAATGTCGGGCGATTCCGCGGACTTGCCCAGGGTATTTCGATGCTCCCGTTTTTTCGGAACAAGCGCCTTGTCACAACGTTGTGATCCCATTGGAGGCGCCGCCTTCGGTCTCCCGGCAAGTGGTTTGCCGATTGCGGCGCACATGAGATCACGCAAGAGGAGACTTAATCATGATCCGCACACTGTTCGCGACGACCGCACTGGCAACGCTGATCGCTACCGGTGCGTTTGCGCAGTCAACGACGACCCCGGCGACGACCCCAGCGCCGGCTGAAGCCCCTGCTACCATCGCGCCGGCGCCGCAACAGGCCGACGGCGCGCTGATGACCAATATCATCGGCGAGTCTGTCTACAATGGCACTGGCGACGATGCGCAGAAGATCGGTGACGTCAGCGACGTCGTCCTCGATGAAAACGGCCAGGCGAAATCCGCCATTATCGGCGTTGGCGGCTTCCTCGGCATAGGCAGCAAGAACGTCGCCTTCGACTACGGCAAGTTGCAATGGGTCGAGAGGAATGGTGATCGCTGGCTCGTCGCCGAGACGACGAAAGAAGCGTTGACGGCGCTGCCCGACTTCGACCGTAAGCCTTACGATCCGGCCCCGGCGCCTGCTTCCACGGCGCAGAACGACCCGCAGAAGCCGGTTGATCTCAACGCCGCGCCGTCAGAACCGGCGGTGAAACGCGCTGACGGCAATCTCGCAACCAACATCATCGGCGAGAATGTCTACAATGGCACTGGCGACGATGCCCAGAATATCGGCGACGTCAATGACATCGTGCTGACCAAGGATGGCAAGGCGCAGTCGCTGGTGATCGGCGTCGGCGGCTTCCTCGGCATGGGTGAAAAGAACGTCACCTATGATTTCGCCAAGGCACGGTGGGCCGAAAAGAACGGCGATCGCTGGCTGGTGGCGCAGACGACCAAGGAGGAACTGCAGGCGCAGCCTGATTTCGACCGCAAGCCCTATGATCCGGCGCCGGTGACGACAACCTCCGACGCAACGCAGCCGACTGCTCCCGCTGCCCCGACGGCCGTTGCACCGGCTGACAATGCTCAGCCAGCGGACAAGACCGCGGAAGCTCCGGCCGGTACAAAAGCCACCGATCCGACGCAAACGGCAGCGATCGACAAGTCGACACTGACCGAAATGCCGGTCGGCAACATCAGAGGCGACGACCTGAAGGGCACCACCGTCTATGGCGCCAACGACGCCAAGGTCGGCGAGATCGGCGACGTCGTGCTCACGCCCGACAGCAAGCCGGATGCCGTCATCATCGATGTCGGCGGCTTTCTAGGCATCGGCGCCAAGGAGGTCGCGGTCGGCATGGACAAGCTCAAATTCATGACCGACAAGGACGGCAACAAATATCTCTACACCAACTTCACCAAGGAGCAGCTGCAGGCGCAGGCTGCGTATGACAAGGGCAGCTATGCCGAGAAGCGCGACCAGCAGCGGATGATGGTACAGTAAGGGAATAGGCAGTAGGGATTGGGCAGTAGGCGAAACCGAGTGACGAGGCAATCAGGCCGCCAGAACATTCTACTGCCTACTGCCTACTGCCTACTGCCTACTGCCTACCACATATCCACCACCCCTTCGTCCGTCAGCTCTGCAAGCGCCAACGACTGGTCAAGATGCTCGGCGCGCCAGGCAAGCAGTCGCTCGGCAAATTCAAGCCGCACGCTGAGATAGGCCGGGTCGGCGGCAACGTTGGCCAGTTCGCCCGGATCCTTCTGCATGTCGAAGAGCAGCGGCGGCAGGCCGCCGCCGAAATGCACGTATTTGAATTTTTCCGTACGGATGACGGCGAGGTTGCACTGGCGCGAGCCGATGCCGAAATGCCGTTCGGCCTCACCGCTGGCAATCGAGCGGAAGTCGAACTCCCAATGCGCCGCGTCGCGCCAATCCTTAGGCGGTTCATCTTGCAGGAACGGTTTTAGCGAGCGGCCGTCGAGATGCAGCTGGGCGTCGGCGTCCAGCAGATCGAGCAAGGTCGGGAAGATGTCGACGGCCTCGGTGAAGTGGTTGACGGTCGAGCCGGCTGCATTGCCGTGACGCGGGTCGCGCACGATCAATGGGATGTGATAGCTGCCGTCGAAGAAGCCGCCTTTGCCCAGCATGAAATGGTCGCCCATCATCTCGGCGTGGTCCGAAGTCAGCACGATGATGGTGTCATCCCATGCATTCGCCGTCTTGATCGCTTGCCAGATGCGGCCAAGCTGCGCGTCGACCTCCGAGATCATGCCGTAATAGATCGCGCGGATGGCCCGGATGTTGTCGTCGCCCCAGTCGCGCACGTGGCCGTCGGTGCCGGGGCGGAAGCTTCTCCGCTTCTGGCGACCAAGGTCGTAAGCCAGATAGGGATGCCTTTGCGCCTCGGCCTGCCAAGTCTCGACATGGCGGAAGGGCGGTCCGTCCGCCGGATCATACAGCGTGTTGTAGGGCCGCGGTACGACAAAGGGCGGATGCGGGCTGATGAAGGAGACATGCGCGAACCATGGCGAATCCTGTTCGTCCAGCCAGCGAATGAATTCGCCGGCAAGAAAAGCGGTCGGCGTCTCGTCCCTGGAATAGACAGGCGGCGCGCTGGTCACGGCGTCGCCCGCTTCCCCGCCCACGGGGCGGTGAATGCCGGGAGAGCCCGCGCTGGTGTCGACGCCACGTGCCTTCAGCCATGACAGCCATGGTTTCTGATGCTCAGGCAGGAACTGGCGAACGCTGAAGCCGGGCAGCACGCCCTCATAGCTTTTCAGCCGGGGATCGCCCGGCGCCATCGTGCGCGGATCGGGCGAGACGTCGGTGTAGCCGAACAAAGTCGGATCATAGCCGAGGGCGCGGGCCGAAAGCGCCATGTTGCCGTGGCGGGCGTCGAGCGGCGTGCCGTTGCGGCAGACGCGATTGTTCATCTGGTAGAGGCCGGTGTAGAGGCACGCGCGGGCCGGCGAGCAGGGCGCCGCGCCGCCGTAATGCCGCATGAAAAGGACGCCTTCGGCGGCGAGCGCATCGGCATTCGGCGTCTTCACCACGGCATGGCCGGCAGCCGACAGGCAATCGCCCCGCCATTGGTCGCAGGAGATCAATAGGATGTTCGGGCGTCTGCTTTTCGCGGCCAATGCTCTATCCTGTCACGTCGGGAAGACGTTCAATGAACCGGAATTTGGCGGCAGCGCAAGCCTGTCAGTCTTGCTTAAATGGTGAACGAAAATTTCCTGCTGTTCACTATTGGGATACAGTCCATTCTGAGTTTGCCGCCTTTGCCATTGCCAGGCGGCCCCTCATATAGGCGTGGACAGCGGCAAGAGCCGCAAACCGAAGGGAAGGAGCAAGACAATGCTCGACCAGATCAAGGGCCTGCATCACGTGACGTCGATGGCCGGCGATGCGCGCCAGAACAATAATTTCTTCACGCACAAGCTCGGCCTGCGCCGGGTCAAGAAGACCGTCAACTTCGACGCGCCAGATGTCTATCACCTCTATTATGGTGACGAGCACGGTACGCCCGGCTCGGTGATGACCTATTTTCCGTTCCCGGACATTGCCAGGGGCCGCCATGGCGTCGGGGAAGTCGGTACCACGGCCTATTCGGTGCCGGCCGGCACGCTCGGCTATTGGGAAAAGCGCTTCGCCGATGAAGGCGTTGCGGGTGTCTCCCGCGAAGAGACGTTCGGCGAGAAGCGGCTGGCCTTCGCCGGTCCCGACGGCGACGGTTTCGCGCTGGTCGAAGACAAGGCGGACAGCCGCGCGCCATGGTTGAAAGGCGGCATTCCCGCTGATGAGGCGATACGCGGCTTCCACTCGGTCTCGCTCAGATTGAAGGATGGTGGCGCCACGGAAGAGCTGTTGAAGTTCATGGGCTATGAGCAAGTGGACAAGTCCGGCAGTGTCAGCCGGCTCGCCATCAAGAACGGCAACGGCGCTGATGTCGTCGATATCGAATCGCTTCCTACCGCGGGCTTTGCCAATCTCGGCGCCGGCTCGGTCCACCATGTCGCCTTCGCGGTGGAGAACCGCGCCCAGCAGCTCGAAGTGCGCAAGGCGCTGATCGATACGGGTTATGGCGTGACGCCGGTGATCGACCGCGACTATTTCTGGGCGATCTACTTCCGAACGCCGGGCGGCGTGCTGTTCGAAGTCGCCACCAATGAGCCGGGCTTCGACCGCGACGAGGACACCGCCCATCTCGGCGAAGCCCTGAAACTGCCGACGCAGCACCAGCATCTGCGGCCCTATCTTGAAGAGCATCTGCAGAAGCTGGAAGGCTGAGACGATGAGCAAGGAAGCTTACATCCATAAGGCGCTGCCGGGTTCGCCCGGCGGCCCGCTGCTCTTCGTCTTTCACGGCACCGGCGCGGACGAGAGCCAGCTGCTGTCGCTCGGGCGCGACCTCGCGCCACAGGCGACGATCGTATCGCCGCGCGGCGATGTTTCCGAGCATGGTGCGGCGCGTTTCTTCCGCCGCACCGGCGAGGGCGTCTACGACATGGACGACCTCGCGCGGGCGACCGCCAAGATGGCCGGTTTCATCAAGGCGCAGGTGGCAGCGGCAAGGCCATCTTCGGTCTTGGGTCTCGGCTATTCCAACGGCGCCAACATCCTGGCGTCCGTAATGTTCGCCGCGCCCGAGCTGTTCGATGCGGCGGTGCTGATGCACCCGCTGATCCCGTTCGAACCGCAGGTGCAGGGCAGCCTTGCCGGACGCCGCATCCTGGTCACCGCCGGCAAGCGCGACCCGATCTGCCCGCCCAACCTGACATCCCGGCTGGAGGCCTATTTGCGCGCCGATGGCGCCGATGTCACAGTGGAGTGGCACGATGGCGGCCACGAAATTCGACCAAACGAGATCGAAGCGGCGAGGCGGCTTTTTGCCGATGCGCCGGTTGAAGGAGCAAGCGATGCCTGACGAATTGCCTGAGATCGAACTCGAGGACCGCGGCTCGAAGGGACGTTATGTGCTGCGCGGACCCGGCGGCGCCGAGGCGGAAATGACCTTCACCAAGGTCGGCGAGCACCAGATCATCATCGATCACACCGAAGTGCCGGACGTGTTTCGCGGCCAGGGCGCCGGCCTTCGGCTTGTCACACGCGCCGTCGAGGACGCGCGGGCAGTGGGCAAGAAGATCATCCCGCTCTGCCCCTTCGCCAACGCCCAGTTCCGCCGCCATCCGGAATGGGCGGATGTGCTGAAGCAATAGACCTTTTTCCCTTCTCCCCTTGTGGGGTGAGTTGCCGGTCGCCGAAGGCGAATTCATCGTGCCGGTGGCACGATGAAAGGCCGGCGAACGCCGGGACGCTGCGAAGCAGCGGGGACCCGGCAGGTGGTCGGAGTCGCTCAGCCACAAGAGCGAACGCCTCTCTGGCATTTGCGCAGTTCGGCCTTCTTGCCTAAGTACACAGTTCGCCGCGGTTCGTCCGCTCCTGCCAATTGACCGAATGGCTTCCTAATGACCGAACCCGATCTCGTCCCCGTCTTCGACGGCCACAACGACACGCTGCTGCGACTGTACCAGTCGAAAGACACAGACGTCGAAAAGCTGTTCATCGAGGGGACGCAGGGCGGTCATATAGACCTGCCGCGCGCCAAGAAGGGCGGCTTTGCCGGCGGCATGTTCGCGATCTTTCCACCGCCGGTCGAGAAGAGCAAACGTGCTGCGGTGCCGCCGGCGCCGAGCGACAATGAGCCATTGCCGCCGGAACTGCCGCGCGCTGATGCGCTCAATTCCACCATCGGCATGGCCTCGATCCTGTTTCGGCTGGAGCGCGCGGGCGCGCTGACAGTCTGCCGCAGTGCCGGTGACATTCGCGAGGCGATGGCGAAAGGTTCGATCGCGGCGGTGTTTCATATTGAAGGCGTCGAGGCGATCGATCCCGAACTTACCTTGCTCGACGTGCTCTACGAAGCCGGCCTGCGCTCGCTCGGCATTGTCTGGAGCCGCCCCAACGCCTTCGGCCATGGCGTCCCGTTCCGCTTCCCGTCGTCGCCCGATACTGGACCGGGGCTGACCGATGCCGGCAAGGCGCTGGTCAAGGCCTGCAATCAGCTCAAGATCATGATCGACCTGTCGCATCTCAACGAAAAGGGCTTTCGCGATGTCGCCGCACTCAGCGATGCGCCGCTGGTCGCCACCCATTCGAACGTGCATGCGCTGTGCACCCATTCGCGCAACCTGACGGACTGGCAGCTCGGCGCTATCCGCGAGACCGGCGGCATGGTCGGGCTCAACTTCGCCACCGGCTTCCTGCGTGAAGACGGACGGATGAATTCGGACACTAGCCTCGACATCATGGTGCGCCATGTCGACTCGCTGCTGCAGGCGCTGGGCGAGGACGGCGTCGGTCTCGGCTCCGATTTCGACGGGGCGATGATTCCGGCCGTCATCGGCGACGTTGCCGGTCTGCCGAAGCTGATAGATGCGCTGGCCGCGCGCGGTTTCGGACGCGCGTTGATCGAGAAGATAGCCTATCGCAACTGGCTGAGCGTTCTCGAAAGAACCATAGGCTGAGGCTTAAGCGCCCATGCGCTTCAGCCAATCCTGGCCGCCGCGATCCCTGATCATCGGCAGCGGGTTCTCCCAGTCCAGCCGCGCGCAGATGCGGTAGACTTCCAGCGTCTCGGCGCTCATTTCGCCGCGCTTGTAGAAGTACATGGCGGCGGCATAGCGGGTACGACCCGACCATTTTTCGCCGAGCGGCGTGTTGACCAGCTGCCACTGTTCGGCGGCTTCCGTCTCATCATCCGGTTCGTCGGCCATGATCAGAAATCCGCCGGCGGATTGGCGGTGCGGCGGTCGAGCTTGATGAAAGGACGGGCCACCACCTTGGCCCGCTTCATCAGCTTCTGGTACTGCAACTCGCGCATGGCGTAGATCTCGACCCAGAGGTCTTCCACCATCGTATCACCATAGGGACGCGTCAGCGAGGCGATGGCAATGTTGCGCTTGGCCATCGGCGACCACATGGCGGCGCTGACCAGGCCGACCTCCTGATGCTTCTTGTGATAGACGATGGCGTGTTCGGCCGGGATGTTGCCTTCGATCTCCAACCCGACCAGCACGTAAAGCAGCTTGCGTTTGGCACGGGCTTCGAGGATGGCGCGGCGGCCATTGAAATGGCCTTTTCCCAGGGCGACCATAAAGCCGAGACCGATATCGTCCGGCATGCGCAGACGGTCGGCGCGAATGGCATGGTCTGCGGTGGTGAAGTCGGCATTGGCGACGATGAGGCCGGCTTCCAGCCGGGCGCGGTTGAGGGCGGCGTAGCCGATGGCGCGGATGCCGCGCAGTTCGCCTGCCGTCATCAGGCGGTCCCAGAGGCTGAGCGCTTTTTCGGCCGGCACGAACAGTTCGTAGCCGAGATCGCCGGTGAAGCCGGTGCGCGAGATGGTGATAGTGCCGCCATCGTGCGGGAACTCGGCGAGATCGAACACTTTGAGTTTTTCAACGCCGGCAAAGCCGGCCTCGCGCAGCACGGCGAAGGAGGTTGGGCCTTGCAGAGCGAGACCAGCGACGCTTTCAGTCTCTTCTTCGACGGTCACTTCGAAACCGATGGCGCTGTCGAGCAGCCAGGGCAGGTGCCGCTCCTGCGAACACAGGCGGAAGCGGGTCGGCGACAGCCGGAACAGCGTGCCGTCATCGAGGACAAAACCTTCGTCGTCGCACCATGCGGTGTAGTGGACGCGGCCGGGTTTCAGCTTGGTGACATCGCGCAGCGTGACGCGATCGAGGAAGGCTTCGGCATCCGGCCCCTCGATGCGGTATTTGGTCATCGGCGAGATGTCGAACAAAGCCGCCTGGCTGCGGATGGCGAAATATTCGAGTTCCTCGTCCCACAGCGAATGCGGCGCGCGATAGCCGGCCCAATTGTACCAGTCCTGAGTTTTGGCCACCGCATCGATGCGCGGCTGGAACGGCGTGCCGAGACGCAAGGTGCGGAAATGGCCCTGCGCTGTGGTGCGGGCGGCGTTGTTGATCGGACTCGTCATGACGACATTCCTTCGCCGTAGAGTGCGGCGTTGACTGGCTGAAACATCCGGTCATCCCTTCGTCGCTATGATGCGCCGCGCCGCATTAAAACCGGGAGCACCCGAAACGCCGCCGCCTGGATGCGAACCGGCGCCGGCCAGGAACAGCCCCTCGATCGGCGTGTCGTAGCCCGACCAGCCGGAGACCGGCCGCGACATCAACATCTGGTCGGCCTGCAATTCGCCGTGGTGCCAATGGCCGCCCGGCATGCGGTAGTTGGCTTCGATATCGGCTGGCGTCAAAAGCTCGGCATGCAGCACGGACTTGCTGATACCGGGGGCGTAGGCTTCGAGCTGCGCCATGACAGCGCTGAGGAATTTCGGCTTGCCAGCGTCCCAGCCCTCTTTCAGCGCATAAGGCGCGTATTGCACGATCGCCGACAGCACGCAGGCGCCGCTTGGCGCGAGCGACGGGTCGGAGAGCGAGGGCAGTGTGATCTCCATCACCGGTTCGGCTGAGAACTCGCCATATTTTGACGGGTTGAAGGCGCGCTCGACATGGTCGGGCGAGGGCGCGATGACCAGACGGCCCTTGTGATTATCGGCGCCGACGCCGGAAAATTGCGGTTGCCGTTCGAGCGCCAGATGGAGCTTCGCCGCGTCGCCCCTCATGCGGATGTTCTTTACCTTGCGCACGAAACCCGTGTCGAGCTCGCGCGGGCCGACGAGATCGAGCATGGTCGTCGCCGGGTTGATGGCGGAGACGATCGTTCTGGCGTGCAGCACCTCGCCGCCGTCGAGGGTCACGCCGAGGGCGCGCCCTTTCTCGACGACTATTCTGGCCACGGGCGCTGCCGTGCGGATGGTGACGCCGGCTTTCTCCGCCGCCGCGCGAATGGCGGCAACGACCGCACCCATACCACCTTTCGGCAGCATCTGTGCCCCGGCCGCACCGTCAGTCTCGCCGGCCAGCCGGTAATAGAGGCCAAGCAGCGAGGTCGGCGAACGCGGGCCGAGGTGGCTGCCAAGCGTGGCGTCGAAGGCAAGCAGGCCCTTCAGCCTGAGATCGGCAAGCTGTTCGTCGAGCAGGTCGGCGACGTTCAACAGGAGCACCCGCAGGAAATCGCGCATGTCTTCCTTGCCGAGCTTTTTCAGCGCCACGGCCGTCTGGCCGAGCGCTGCGGTTTCAAGCAGGGACATGCCACCGAGATCGGGCGGGCGCCGCGACAGGAACGGTTTCAGGATGCCGGCATAGCGCATGAGTTGCGCGCGCAATTCCTTCCAGGCGGACTGCTCGGACGGAGTGGAGCCGGTCAGCACTTCGCCATAGGCGCCATGCAGGACAAGCGGCGGGCCGTCCCTCGCCAAGGCGACCGACGGAATGAAGTCTGCGCGGGTGACCTGCAGCCCGTGTTTCTCCAGCTCCAATATCTTCACCACGTCGGGGTGCAGGCGGTTCAGCACATGCGCGATCGAGGAGACCCGAAAACCTGGCGCAAACTCTTCGGTGCGCGCCGCGCCGCCGACATCGCCGGCCGCTTCCAGCACCAGCACCTTGCGGCCGGCTTTCGCCAGAGTGGCGGCAGCGACAAGGCCGTTATGGCCGCCGCCTATGATGATGGCATCAAATGACGTCATGGGCCGGGCTCATATGGGAGGTCGATTTGGCGAGGTCGCGCAGGATCTCGGCTGCCGCATTGCGGCCGGGTGCGCCCATGACGCCGCCGCCGGGATGTGTCGAGGAGCCGCACATATAGAGCCCGCCGACCGGCGAGCGGTATTGTGCGTAGCCCGGCACCGGGCGGTTGAACAGCAGCTGGTCGAAGGTCAGCTCGCCCTGGAAAATGTTGCCTTCGGTGAGGCCGACCTCGGCTTCGATCTCGCGCGGCGTGCGCACCTCCATATGGACGATGCGGTCGCGGAAGCCTGGCGAGTATTCGGCGATCTGCGCAACTACGCTTTCGGCGAAACCGTCGCGGTCGGCATCGGTCCAGTCCTGGCCCTTGACCTTGGGCGGTGCGTACTGCACGAAGCAGCTCATGAAATGCTTGCCCGGCGGCGCCATGGTCGGGTCGAGCGTCGTTGGGATGACCATGTCGAGGAATGGGTCGGCCGACCAGCGACCGGCCTTCCAGTCGTCATAGGCGCGCTCCATGCGCTCCATGGAATCGGTGAAATGCATGTCGCCGCGATAAACGGGTGAATCCTTCGGCAGTGCCGGGAATTCCGGCAGAGAATCCAGCGCGATGTTGACCTTGCCGGAGGAGCCGCGGATCTTGAAGTTCCTGACCCGCCGCAGGAAAATGTCGGGCAGTTCCTTCTCCTCGACCAGTTTCAGGAATGTGCGTTTGACGTCGGCGTTGGAGACGACGAGCTTGCCGTAGACCTCCTCGCCGCCGGCCAGCACCACGCCCTTGGCCTTGCCTCGGCTCACCAGCACATGGTCGACCTCGGCGCCGGTGCGGATAGCGCCGCCGGACGCCTTGAATGAAGCGGCGAGCGCCTTGGTGACGGCGCCCATGCCGCCGCGCGCATAGCCCCAGGCGCCGACCGAGCCGTCGACCTCACCCATATAATGGTGCAGCAGCACGTAGGCTGTGCCGGGCGACATCGGCCCGAGCGCGGTACCGATAATGCCGGACAAAGCGAAGTTCGCCTTGATGACATCGGTCTCAAAATATTCGTCGAGGAATTCCGAGATCGACATGGTCCAGAAGCGCAGCGTCAGCGCCATTTCTTCTGATGACAGGCCGACGAATTTCTTGCCGAGATAGAGAAGCTCTCCGAGGTCGCGCGGCTTGAGACTGGCCGGGTCCGGTGCGGTGCGCATCAGCAGCGGCTGGATGAAACGGCACTGCCGCGTCACGTCGCGCGAATAGCGGTCATAGGCCTCCGCGTCGCGCCTGGAGAAGCGGGCGAATTCGCGCCGGTGCGCATCGTGGTCACGGTAGTTGGCGAGGTAGTCGCCGTCGCGGGTGAACACGGCGCCGCCTTCATAGGAAATAACCTGCAAGCCGAAACGCGGCAGTTCGAGGTCGCGCATGATCTCGGGGCGAAACAGCGAGCAGACATAGGAGCAGTTGGAGTAGAGGAAGCCCGGCGTCAGCTCGCGGCTGGTGGCGGCGCCGCCGACCCAGTCGTTCTTTTCCACCACCAGCACGTCGAGCCCGGCGCGTTGCAAATAGCTGGCGTTGACCAGGCCGTTGTGTCCGCCGCCGATGACGATCGCATCCCAAGCTTTCATTCGCGCCCAGCCTTCATGGTGCTCGACCCTTCATTTTTCGCGTGATTTGTCGCCGAATGCGCGGAATTTGGCACGGCAGCGGCTATTCTGTCCAGCCGTTCTGAATGAATGTTCAACAAATGATATTGCGTTTTCCTGTTAATACGCTACGCTTTGCCGGCATTCGAACCTGCGCAATTCGGCTGATGGGACTTAAGGTCTGATGATCGAAACGGCAGATGGCGAGCCGGAATATGACGACGCCGCGATCCGCTTCCTCGAGGCGCTGTGGGGCGAGGGTTATCTGTCGCCGGGCGGACCAGACGAGGTCGACCGGGTGGTCGAGGGCTGTCGCTCAGGGGCAAGACGATCCTCGACATCGGCTGCGGCTCCGGCGGCATCGCGCTGCATCTGGTCGAGCGCCACGGTGCCGCTCATGCCACCGGCTTCGACATCGAGCGGCCGGTGATCGAGGCGGCCAGAAAGCGGGCTGCTGTACGAGGGCTTTCAGACCGCGCCAGCTTCGTCCAGGCGCCGCCCGGAGCGCTGCCTTTCACCGATGGCGCCTTCGATGTTGTGTTCTCCAAGGACGCGCTTTTGCATGTGCCCGACAAGGACGCGCTGTTTGCCGAAATCTTCCGCGTGCTGAAACCGGGCGGCGTCTTTGCCGCCTCCGACTGGCTGATCGGCCATGACGGCGAGCCGTCATCTGAGATGAAGGCCTATGTCGCGGCCGAAGGCCTGTCCTTCGCCATGGCCTCGCCGGCACGCTATGCGCAAGCGATGCGCAGCGCCGGCTTTGCCGATGTCACTGTGAAGGACCGCAATTCTTGGTATCGCAAGGTCGCGCGCGGCGAGCTGGAAAGGCTGAAAGGCCCGCTCTACGAGACGGCGGCAGCCGCGGTCGGAGCGGCCTATATCGACAAGAACATCAAGACCTGGGAGGCCATGAAGAAGGTGCTTGACAGTGGCGAGCACCGTCCCACTCATCTTCGCGGGTGGAAGCCGGCTGTCGTGGGATAGCCGGCAATGTGGAGCATGACGGCACCGATGAAAGCTGCGCGCGAAGAGCGATCCTCCGACACGTCTGGAGAAACCGAACCGGAAAAACGCGGCCGCAAGGCGTCGAAGGAGGTCAGGCAACAGCAGCTGATCGAAGCGACCATCGATTCGCTGGCCAAGCGCGGCTACGCGGAGACGACGATGGCCGATGTCGCCGATGGCGCCGGCCTGTCGCGCGGCATCGTCAACTTTCATTTCGAGAGCAAAGAGAAGCTGCTGATCGCCACCCTGCAGTATATGTATGACGAGTATTCGGCACATTGGCGTGCTGCCCTGCGGAAAGCCGGTGATGACCCAGCCCGCCAATTGCAGATTCTGGTTTGGGCCGACTTCGACCGCTCGATCTGCAACAAGCGCAAGCTCGCCGCTTGGCTCGCTTTCTGGGGCGAGGCCAAGTCGCGGCCGGTCTATCAGGCGCTGAGCAGTTCCCGCGACGCATATTACCAGCAGGTCTTCATCGACCTCTGCGCGACGCTCAAGCAGAGCGGCGGCTATGCCTATGAGCCGCAGGTGATGGCGCTGGCGCTGTCAGCCATGTTGGAAGGCCTGTGGCTGCGGTTGATGATGGGAACCGAAGACACCACGCGCGAAACCGCGCTGCAAGCGGCCAACGCGTTCCTCGCAGCCGCCTTTCCCAAGCACTACGGATAACCAGAAGCCGGCCAGTCGAGTCGGCAATGCAATGACAAAGAGGATGGAACAGCATGAAAAGAATAACCCGACGCCTGACACTGACATTGGCGCTGACGGCGACGCTGGCTGGTTCGGCCGCGGCGATTGCGGTCGCCGCCGACAAGGACCTGATCGTGTTCGACTGGTCCGGCTATGAGGACCCGAGCTTCCACCCCAAATATGTCGAGAAGAACGGCGACTCGCCGACCTTCGCCTTCTTCGGCGACGAGGACGAAGCCTTCGAGAAAGTGCGCTCCGGTTTCAAGGCCGATCTTGGCCATCCCTGCTCGCAGAGCGTGACAAAGTGGCGTGAGGCGGGGCTGCTGCAGCCGCTCGACACCTCGAAGATCACCGGCTGGAAGGATCTCAATCCCGGCATCATGGCGATGAAGGATTTGGCCACCACTTCGGACGGCAAGGCCTGGTTCATGCCGTGGGACTGGGGCAACACCCGGCTCACCTACAACTCCGACAAGATCGACGCGAAGGATGTGCAGTCGCTGAAGGCCTTCGCCGATCCCAAGTTCAAGGGGCGGGTCTCAATCGGCGACAATGTCGACGACGCCTATGCGCTGGCCAGCCTTGCCATCGGGCTTAAGGACTGGACCAAGATGACGGACAACCAGTTCAAGCAGGCTTCCGACTTCCTGCGTCAGGTGCACAAAAATGTCCGCTCCTACTGGACCGATACCACCGACGTCGTGCAGTTGCTGAGCGGCGGCGAGGTCGATCTCGCCTGGGCATGGAACGATGCCACGGTACAATCCGTCGCTGCCGGTGTGCCGATCAAGTCCAAGAAGGATACGGACGAAGGCATCTCGACCTGGGTCTGCGGCTACGTGCTGTTCAAGGACGCACCCGGCAATGTCGACAAGGCCTATGACTACCTCAACGCGATCAACGATCCCGAGACCGCCAAGGTGCTGGTCAAGGACTGGGGTTATGGCCAGGCCAACGCCAAGGGCATGGCCGGCGTCGACCCGGCGATCCTGAAAGAAAAGGGCTATGACGACGTGCAGAAATTCGTCGACAAGACCCTGTTCCAATCGCCCGTGCCGTCGTCGCTCAAGCTCAAGATGATCGCCGAATTCGAGAAGATCAAGGCAGGCTACTAAAGCTCTGTCCGGCCTCCTCCGTCTGCCTGTCAGTGCGCCGGGCAGACGGTCTCGCCAAGGCCGCTGAAATTCCGTAACGTCGCCCGGCCGCTTTTCGCGATGAGGAGTTTCGCGCCATGAATTCCATGCTTCGCCGCCTCGCCCTTGCCGCTGCTCTTACAGTCGGCGCCGGCGCCGTGCTTGCTTATGCCGAAGGCGGCGGCGACCTCGTCGTGTTCGACTGGTCAGGCTATGAAGATCCGTTGCTGCACCCCGACTACACCGCCAAATACGGCGCCGAGCCGACCTTTGCTTTCTTCGGCGACGAGGAGGAAGCGTTCCAGAAGATGCGCGCCGGCTTCAAGGCCGACATCGCCCACCCCTGCTCGCAAAGCGTGACCAAGTGGCGCGCGGCCGGCATTCTGCAACCGCTCGACACCTCCCGGATCGCCGGCTGGAAGGATCTCAATCCCGGCATCATGGCGATGAAGGATCTCGCCGTCACCGCCGACGGCAAGGCCTGGTTCATGCCGTTCGACTGGGGCAACACTTCGCTGCTCTACCGCACCGACAAGGTCACGGCGGAGGAAGCGCAGTCGCTGAAGATTTTCGCCGATCCCAAATTCAAGGGCCGCGTCACCATCGGCGACAATGTCGATGACGCCTATGCGCTGGCCAGCCTGGTCATCGGCCTCAAGGACTGGACCAAGATGACCGACGCGCAGTTCCAGGAGGCGTCCGCCTTCCTGCGTGACGTCCACAAGAACATCCGCTTTTACTGGACCGACGACACCGACCTCAACCAGGCCTTTACCGGCAATGAGGTCGACCTCGTCTGGGGCTGGAATGAGACCTTCGTGACGCTCAAGGGCCAAGGCATGCCGATCGCCATGAACCGCGACACCAGGGAAGGCATATCCACCTGGGTGTGCGGCTATGTGCTGATGAAGGACGCGCCGGGCAAGCTCGATCAGGCCTATGATTTCCTCAGTGCGGTCAACGCGCATGCCGTGTCCGATTACTTGGTCAAGACCTTCGGCTACGGCCACGGCAACAGCGCCGGGATGGCCGCGATCGACCATCAGGTGCTGAGCGACCGTGGCTTCGACAATCTCGACAAGTTCTTGGACAAGACGCTGTTCCAGCAGCCGGTGCCGCCTGAGCTCAAGCAGCGCATGGTCACGGAATTCGAGAAGATCAAGGCCGGCTATTGAGCGACAGGACTGAAAGAACCGATGTCGTCATCGTCGGCGCCGGTTTCACCGGCCTGTCGGCTGCGCTTGAGCTGAGAAAGGCCGGCATCAATGTCGTGCTGCTCGAGGCACGCGACCGCGTCGGCGGCAGGGTCGAGGCTATTCGCAACGGGCTTGGCGAGCGCATCGACAGCGGCGGCCAGTTTTTCTGCGAAGACATGCCGGAGGTGACGGCGCTGGCCGCGTCCCGTGGCAAGGCCTTCGTCGAAACCTATGTGAATGGCGATTTCATCACCCATCCATCGCTGTCGGTCGAAGAGGCCGAACGGACCTATCATGGCGCGATGGCAATCCGCGAGCGGATGAATGCGATCGAGCCGGACGATCCCTCGATCGCCGGCATGAGCGCTGCCGCCTGGCTCGAACGCCAGCATGATCCCACTGACGCCAAGACGGCTTTCCGCTCGATGATCGAAGGCCTGTGGTGCTTGGCGATGCACATGGTGCCGCTGTGGTACCTCATCGACAATGACCGCCGCATCACCAACGAGGTGCCGGAGCTGCAGTATTCGCTGCTCGAAACCATGCAGTCGCTGGCCGACGACATGGCGGGAGATCTCGGCGACAGGGTTTGGCTGAACGAACCGGTTACGCGCATCGAGCACGGGCCGCAACGGGTTCGTGCCGTCTCGGCGAGCAACTCCATCGAAGCGCGAAAAGTGCTGGTCGCGCTGCCGCCGGCGACGGCCGCGAAGCTGGATTTCGCGCCCGCTCTGCCGCCGGCTCTCGCAAAGGCGCTCGGCGTCTGGGAAAGCGGTGCGGTGATCAAGATCCTGGTGCGCTATCCCACGCCGTTCTGGCGCGAGCGCGACCTGTGCGGCATGGTGATGTGGCGCGACCTGCCGGGCCTGTTCGCCTGTGACGCCAGCAAGGATGCGCAACATGCCGCGCTGGTCGTCTTCGTCGGCGGACCACTGGCGTTGCGTTGGCGTCCGCTCGCGGACGCGGCGCTGCGTGCGGAGGTCACGGCAAGGCTCGTTGATGCCCTTGGCCCGGAGGCGGCCGATATTATCGATTTCAGCCAGCGCGACTGGATCGATGACCGCTGGAGCGGCGGCGCCTACAGCGACCTTATTGTCGATGTGACGGCAAGGGATGCCGAGCGCACGATCCGTGCCGGCGCAGATCCTGTTCATTTCGCATCGTCGGAACTGTCGCCGTCATTCCCGGGTTATGTCGAAGGCGCCATCGTGATGGGGCGGATCGCAGCCAAACAGATCGCGACGGAACTTAAAATTCTTAGTGGAGCATGATCTTATTCCGAAAACCGGTTTCCACTTTTCGGGATCATGCTCAGTCCGCCATCGCCACCAAGGCCTCCGGATCGTAGCCGAGGCGGATCGAAGTGCCGACGGGGATATCGTCGGCGCCGAAGTCGTTGGTCTCGGTGACCGACAGTGGCTTTTCCAATCCGGGTATCTCGACGATGAGATGGGTGATCTCGCCAAAATAGTGGCGTTCGACCACCTTGCCGGCCACTTCGAATTTCGCCGTCGCGTTGTCCCACAGCACGCGCAATCGCTCCGGCCTGATGCCCAGCATGGCGCCGCCGCCATTGCGCACGAAGGCCTTCGGCTTGTCGGTCCTGACCCGGCCGAAGCCCAGCGTGTCGACGACCAGCGAGGCGGCATTCTCCTCTATGATCTGCGCTTTTACGAAATTCATGCCGCCGAGGAAATCGGCGACCTGGCGGTTGACCGGCCGCTGGTAGATTTCCTTGGGCGAGGCGACCTGGGCGATCTTGCCGCCGAACATTACGGCGATGCGGTCGGACATAGCGAGCGCCTCATACTGGTCATGGGTGACCAGCACGAAGGTGATGCCGACCGCCTGCTGCAGGCGGCGCAGTTCGACCTGCATCTGCTCGCGCAATTTCTTGTCGAGAGCCGACAGCGGCTCGTCGAGCAGCAGCACCTTGGGCCGCATCACCAAGGCGCGGGCGAGCGCCACGCGCTGGCGCTGGCCGCCGGAAAGCTCGGTGGCGAGGCGTTTGCCGAGGCCGGTGAGCGACACCTGCGCCAGCCCTTCCTCGACGCGGCGCTTTTCTTCCGTTCCTCCCAGCCTGAGCCGTTTCAGCCCATAGGCGACATTCTGCTCCACATTGAGATGCGGGAAGATGGCATAACTCTGGAATACCATGTTGGTCGGCCGGCGGTTGGCCGGGATGCCTTCCATCGACTGGCCGCCGACCGAGATCGAGCCGCTGGTCGGGTTGTCGAAACCGGCAATCATGCGCAGCAGCGTGGTCTTGCCGCAGCCGGAAGGGCCGAGCAGCGAAAAGAACTCGCCCTCCTTGATGGTCAGCGAGGCGTCGTCGAGCGCCTTGAACGCCCCATAGCTGCGGGTAACGCTGCGGATTTCGATCATTGCTCGGTCGGTTTGGGGTCGATCAGATTGGGCCCGCTCGGACTTATCTTGCTTGGATGGCTCATCCTGAGGCCGTTCGGCCCGGGACTGCTCAGGCATAGAGGCCTCCCTCGCTCTGGGTGCGTCTGGCCGCATGACGGCGCAGGATCTCGGCAACGGTCATCAAAACGAAAGAGGCAACCAGCAGCAGCGTGCCCAGCGCCAACACACCCGGCAGCTTGGCGGCAAAGCGCAACTGGCCCCAGATATAGATCGGCAGCGTCGTCTCGGTGCCGGTCAGGAAGAAAGCGATGACGAACTCGTCGAGCGAGATGGTGAAGCAGACCAGGAGGCTGGAAATGATCGCCGGCGCCACCATCGGCAGCGTCACCCGCCGGAAGGTGCCGAAGGCACTCTCGCCGAGATCGGCGGAGGCTTCTTCGAGGCTGCGGTCGAAGCCCTCGAAACCGGCGGTCAGCACCGTCATCGAATAGGGAATGCAGATCAGGACATGGCCGAGCACGACGGTGAACAGCGACAGGCTCAGGCCTAACTGCAGCATGACCAGCAGCATGGAGATGGCGAGGATGATTTCCGGCAGCACCAGCGGCGCCATGATCAGGCCATTGATTGTGCGGCGGCCGGGATAGCGGTAGCGGGTGATCGAGCGGGCGGCGAGGATGCCGAGCAGCGTCGACAGCACCGATGCCGAGATACCGACGATCAGGCTGTTCCAGGCGGCGTCAAGCAGCGCCGGCGTCTTCGGCAGGTCTTGGTACCATTTCAGCGTATAGCCGGTGAGAGGAAATTTTGGCGTCGGCGCGGTGTTGATCGAGAAGATCGGCAGGAAGATCACCGGCAGATAGAGAAAGACGACGTAGAGGAGGGCGTAGGCGGACAGCCAGCCGCCGGGGAAAAGGCGCCGCCTCGCCGTCATCGCGCCAGCCTCTGCAGCGCGCGGATGATGAGCACGGTGGCGCCCGCCATCAGCGTCACGACCAGCATGGTGGTCACGGACAGTGCCGCGCCGAGTGGCCAGTTGGAGGCCTTGTGAAACTGCGACTCGATGGCATTGGCGATCATCACGCCATCCTTGCCGCCGACCAGCCTTGCGGTGACGTAGTCGCCGACGGTGGGGATCATGACGATGAGAGCGGCCGAGATGACGCCCGGCGCCGACAGCGGCAGCGTCACGCGCAGGAAGGAGCGCAGCGGGCCGTCGCCAAGATCGGTGGCAGCCTCGACCAAGGTGCGGTCGACCTTCTCGAGCGAAACGAAGATCGGCAGGATGGCAAAGGCCGCCCAGGCGTGTGTGAGCGTGATGATGACGGCGCTGGAATTGTAGAGTAGCGCGGTCGATGGTTCGTCGATGATGCCGAGGCCCATCAGGCCGGAATTCAGCACGCCATTATAGCCGAGGATGACTTTCCATGACATCACGCGCAGGAGATAGCTGGTCCAGAACGGGATGGTGATCAGGAACAGCCACAGGCTCTTGTGGCGACCGCCATGGAACGAGATGAAATAGGCGATCGGATAGGCGAGGATGACGGTGAAAAAGCTCACCGTCAGCGAAATGTAGAGCGAGCGCCAGAGCAGATCGCGGTAGATCGGCTCGGTCAGCGCGATGCGATAATTCTCCAGCGTGAATGTATGGTCGATGGTGAGGTAGTTCTGCGTCCAGAAGGAGTGGGCGAAGACCACCAGGATCGGCACCAGCAGCAGGATCAAAGCGTAGACCAAGGTCGGGCTGATCAGGGCAAGGCCCTGGACGGACTCGGACTGCAGAAGGGCGTTTCGCCTTGCTCGCGTCATGCGCCGCGTGGACACCCCTTCGGCAGCTACCGTCATTGCAGCGACCCGGGCGTGATCTCGGTTGCTGGCTCGAACTGTTCCGCCATGATGCTCCCATCGACCGGGCCGGCTGCCTGTTCCCAATTTTTGCGGAGCGCGCTTTGCTGGTTGCGCTCAAGCTTGCCGGCTTTCTTTCATCATGAGCGCATCCGTGCATTGAAATCAAGCGCTATTTCTGTAATATTGATTGAACGGACATTCAAAATGAAGTGAAGAAAGCCGGCTTTCCTGCCCTTGGCGCTTCGCTTTCTGTCCGGTGAAATTACGCTCAGACGATGCGAGGCAATGATGGCGGCTGCAAGAGACCTAAGAGCGATGGAAATGGCTGACGGTGGCGATGCGGTCGAGCTGGCCAAGCGCCATCTCATCCAGCCCTGGCCTTATGCCGGCTCGGTCGGCAATGAAGCGCGTGCGCTGATCGGCGAGGGCGATGGCATCTACCTCACCGATGTAACAGGCAAGCGACTGATCGACGGGCCGGCCGGCATGTGGTGCATCAATGTCGGCCACCGCCGCGAGGAGCTGGCCAGGGTGATGTACGACCAGGCGATGATGCTGTCCTACAACACGCCCTGGTATACGATGAATGCGCCGTCGGCCGAGCTCGCCAAGCGCCTCGCCGATCATGCGCCGGGCGATCTCAGCCATACCTTCTTCACCACCGGCGGATCGTCGGCTGTCGAGACGGCACTGCGCTTCATGCAGTTCTACAACAATGTGCGCGGGCGGCCGGAAAAGAAGCTGATCCTCAGCCGCGGCGGCGCCTATCACGGCTCGACCTATCTGTCGGCCTCGCTCAACGGCCGGCCGCGCGACCGCGACTGGATGGACGGCGCCGACGATCTGGTCGTCAAACTGTCCTCGCCAGACCCGTTCCGGCGGCCGAAAGGCATTGACATCGCCGCCTTCTGCGATTTCCTGGTCGATCAGTTTCGCGATGCGGTCGCCCGCGTCGGCGCAGAGAAGATCGGTGCTTTCGTCGGCGAACCGGTGCAGGCATCCGGCGGCGTCGTCGTGCCGCCGGATGGCTATCTCAAGCGCATTCGCGAAATCTGCAGGGACAACGATATCCTCTATATCTCCGATGAGGTGGTGACCGGCTTCGGGCGGCTCGGCCATGTCTTTGCCTCCGGCGATGGCTTCGGCATCGACCCCGACATGATCACCTTCGCCAAGGGCGTTACATCAGGCTATTTCCCGCTTGGCGGCGTCATCATCTCGGAGCGGCTGCTTCAGGAAATGCGCCGTTCCAACCATCCCGATGCGATGTTCGGCCATGGCCTGACCTATACCAGTCATCCCATCGGCTGCGCGGTGGCGCTGAAGAACCTCGATATCCTGGAAGACAGCGTGCTTGCCCACACGCGCGATGTCGCGCCCTATTTCCAGGCGCAGTTGAAGACGCTGGAGGAGCTGCCGCTGGTTGGCGAAGTCCGCGGCATGGGCCTGATGGGCTGCGTCGAGTGCGTAGCCGACCGCGAAAGCAAGGATCCGCTGCAGCTCGACAAGGATGTCGGCAAGCGCATCGACGCGCATTGCCACGAACTCGGCCTCCTGGTCCGGCCGCTGATCAACATGTGCGTGATGTCGCCGCCGCTGATCATCACGCGAGAGCAGATCGACGACATGGTGGCGATCCTGCGCGAAGGCATTTCGCGGACCATGGATGATCTGCGCAAAGAGGGCGTGTGGCAGGGGTGACTGGCAGTTCCGCCCCTACACCTGCGAGCGCATAGCCTCATTGAGGTTCCACATGTCCTTCTCCTCCGGCGCCGTCTCCAGGCCCAGCACCGGGATCTGCTTACGCAGATGGTCGTGGTGGGTGCGCACACCGTATTCGAGGTCGGAGAGATAAAAACCCTCGAAGGCCTCCGAGATCATGGACTCGTTCGACCACACGGAAAGCTGCACGTCCTCGTTCATGGTGTCCCGGTCGATGCGGTAGGCGAGATAGCGGGCGGCCGCCTGTTCCCGGGTCTCGTCGGGGTAGCGGTAGATGGCGCCGCGCAGCAGCGTCTCGCCGGTCGACAGCGGGAACTCCTGATAGAACTGCACCGATTCCGGCATGATCGACAGCGCGTTGTTGGGGAAGATGCCGTAATAGATCCAGGCCCTGCGCAGATGCTCCGGCAGGTGTGAGGCATCGGGCGTGAGCTTGATGTATTCGCGCACGCTCCAGCGCCGGCCGGCATGCGGACTGTAGGTGGCGAAGGAGCGCGACACGCCGTTGATGAACGGCTCGTCGAAATAGGTCGAGCCGTAGAGATCCTGCAGCGCCGGATGCGCCATGGCGACGTGGTAGCCTTCATTGTCGACGTCGCGCACCGACTTCCAGTTGACCGGCGTCTTCTGTGTCCAGATGCCCCAGGACGGCACCATCTCGGCCACGTTGTAGTGTGCCATCTCGGCCTCGATCGGCTTCAACAGTTCGGCCACCGAAGGCTGCGGGCCGCCCTTGCGAAAGCGGACAAAGATGAAGCCCATCCATATCTCAAGGTCGAGCGGCATCAGGCCGAATTCGGTCTTGTCGAGCTCGGGGAAGGAGCGCGGCCGGGCGGCGCCGCGCAGCGTGCCGTCGAGATTGTAGACCCAGCCATGGAACGGGCAGACCAGCGCGTTCTTGCAGGTGCCCTGGCTGTCGGCGACGACGCGGCTGCCGCGATGCCGGCACATGTTGTTGAAGGCGCGCACGACGCCGTCCTTGCCGCGCACGATGAGCGCCCGCTCGCCGACCACGTCCATAGTCAGATAGTCGCCGGCATTCGGCACGTCGCAGACATGGCCGGCGATCTGCCAATGGTTGCGGAAGACGTATTCCTTCTCAAGTTCGAGAAGCGCGTCGGAGTGATAACTCCAGCCCGGCAGACCCCGCCGGTCCCAATCATTGGGGATCGCCACGTCACGGAGATGCGGGTTCATAAAAAAGCTCTTCTTTTATTGAATACTCATTCAATAAAACCATATTTTACATTGAAATGCAATGGTTTGTAGAAATCTCAACTTTTCAAGTCGGCACAACAGGACCAGCTGAAAGCCAGAAAATCCCGGAATATCCGGGCGTTAACCGGGGGGCGTGAAATAGTTGTCCGGCATGCGGATTTGGCCGTGCCGAGCTTGCAAACACGGCCCGCTCCGAGACGAAAATACCTGGCGTCCGCAAATTCGATCCGCAGTGTGAGCTTGTTCATAGTGCGGCCGACAGGAAGCGGGCTTGGTGCGTTCGCGGCCCGCCTGTCGTCAACATTTGATTGCCCGCATGAAACAGCTTCGCAAACGCATCTTGCCGTCGGCACATGACCGGATCTGTCCGGATATGCCCGAATTTCTTGTTTCAAACCTGTTACGCGGGCAAGCCAAGCGCATCATTCGCCCGTTACCAGGCGCGCTTAGGTTCGTTTCATAAGAAAACGAAGGGGAGCAGCAATGCATACGAAAGTCGAGATCACTAGCAACGAACGACGCGCCAAACCGGCACTGCGTCAGCGCGCCAGCGACCATCCGGTTGCGATGTTCTCCATGCTGGGCGCCTGCGCTCTGGCCGTCATGTTCCTGACACCGGCTTCCGGTCCGGCCTTCGCTTCGCTCAACCCGCCGGCCAATGTCGTCCAGGGCGCGCCGACCACCATCAAGACCGCCCGGCTGCCGGAGCCGGAAATCGATTTTGCCTGCCAGGGCCAAGCCTGGGGCGCCGAGAGCGCGGAGTGCCTGCGCGTCATCGCCGCCCAGTCCGGCGTGCACAAGGCGCGTGCCGTCCGCATGATCGCCAACGCAGCGCCGCTGACCACGACACCCAACGTTTTCTGAACCTCCCGAGCGCTTCCTCCCGCGCTCGTTCTTGGCTCCCGCCGCTTCCCTCGGTCGGGAGCCTCTTTTTTAGGGCCTATCGACATTCGGGTGAGGCCGGCCTGCGCATGGAGGTTCCCTGCGCTTCCGGTGCTCGCGTACTTCAAGTACGCTCCGCTCTGACCCGAATCTCGATAGACCCCTACGTGGGTGCTTCGGAAAACTTAGCCGGCGGCGGCGACCTGGTCGGCTATTGCCGAGAGTACGCCGCGGACGTCCAGCGTCGAGAACGGCTTTTCCAGGATTTGCGGGCGCTGCGGCGCCGGCAAGGCTTCGATCTCGGCCTTGGCGCCGATCAGGTCGCCGGTGACCAGCACGAAGCGTTTGGCGAGCGCCAGGTTGTCGGCGAGCAATTCGCGGTAGATGGCAATGCCGCTGGTGCCGGGCATGCGCAAGTCGGAAAAGACGATGTCTGGCGGCATGTGGCCGGTCAAGGTCGCCGCCGCCGACGTCCAGGCCGGCACAACCCGCGACTTGATACCCATCAGTTCCAGGATGTCGGAGAGGGAGCCGGCGACGTCGGGTTCGTCGTCGATGATCAGCGCATGGCGCAAGCCGCTGGAACGAGCCGGGCTGTCGCCGGCTGCTGCCGCGCCGCCGGTGATTACCGGCAGCTGGACGACGAAGCGCGCGCCGCGCGGCGGCACCTCCTCGAACCAGATATTGCCGTTGTGGCGCTCGACGATCGATTTCGAGATCGACAGGCCGATGCCGGTGCCGACGCCGACCGGCTTGGTGGTGAAATAGGATTCGAAGATGCGGCTGCGGATCGCCTCGGGAATGCCCGGTCCGTTGTCCTCGACCGAAAACCCGGGGTTGCCGCGATCGCTGCGGAATGTCCGCACCTTGATCAGGCGGTCGCCGCCGATACCGGCCAGAGCGTGTTGGCTGTTGATCAGGAAATTGGCGGCCACCTGCGTGACGTGGTCGGCATCGGCCATCGCCAGCAGCGGGCCGGGCGCGAAATCGGTGTCGATGATGATGCCGCTCGAGCGTGCGCCATAGGCGGTCACTTCGAGTGCGGCGCGGATCACCTGGTTGAGATCGGTCTCGGCCTGCGCCGCCGGATGCAGGCGCACCATCGACAGGAAGCTTTTGACGATGCGGCCGCAGCGCTCGGCAGCGGCGCGCACTTTCTCGGCGCGAACCTTGGTCTGCGGGTCGGTGGCGAATTCATGCAGCAGCGTCGACTGAGCAACGACCACGGCGAGCGGGTTGTTGAGCTCGTGCGAAACACCGGCCAGCAACGAACCCATTGCCGCCATCTTCTCGTTCTGGTGCAGTTTTTCGCGCTGGCGGTTGATCTCTTCTTCGGCGCGCAGCTTATCGCGCAGGTCGCGGATCGAACCGAAGATGAGCTGACGGTCGGCCACCCGCATCTCGGTCGCCGTCAATTCGATGGGAAACACCTCGCCGGCCGCATTCTGTGTCACGGTCTCAAGCCGCTGGCCAACCATCGGCGCGCCGCGGCCAGACATGTATTCGGCGCCCGAGACATAGCCCTTGCGGTAATATTCCGGCACCACGGTATCGAGCAGGTCCTTGCCGAGGATGTCGCTGCGCTGATAGCCGAACATCTTTTCGGCGGCCGGATTGAATTCGATGATCGAGCCGGTCTCGTCGATGACGATGATGGCGTCGAGCGACGCCTGCAGCATGGTGCGGCGGATGACTTCGCTGGCATGGGCGTCGGACGGCGAGTGCTCGATGGCGTCGCCGATGGCGAGCGCGATGATGTGCATCGTCGCCTCTTCCTCTTCGGTCCATTCGCGCTCGTTTAGGCAGTCATTGACCGCGAACGTGCCCCACAGATGACCGTGCGCGAACACCGATACCGACAGGAACGACTTGATGTGCTGCTTTTCGAAATCGGCCCTGAGGAACCCGTCGAGATCGCGCGTATGGCCGGCGAAGATCTTGCCTTGCCGCTCGTCCTCTCCAATCCGCTCCAGCAGCGGATCGGTATCGACGATCGACTGCATGATCACCGTCGGCGAAGCCAGTTCGCCGCCGAAGCGAGGATCGATCCAGTAGGCGGCGACCGATTGGGCGAAGCCCTGGCCGGGCAATTCGCGCAGCCTGAACAGGATGCCGCGCTGGCAATTCATGGCGCTGCAGAGCGTTTCGAGGATGGTTTCCATCTCGCGCTGCCAGTCGCCGGCATCGCGCAACCGGCGGACGACGCGCACAGCCGCCATCGCGGCGCTCTGGCGAGCGCCTTGCGGGTCCATACGTGGTGCTGGTTCAGCGGTCATGTCAGCCATCAGTAAAGGGCCGTCGAATTAGGCAGCTATGGAGCATTTCACGAAAAAGGTGAAACGCTCCATCTTTCAATGCAATCCCGAACGGAAAATCGCTACGCACTGTTCCTGGAATTGCTAAAGCGCTTCACCGTTTCACGGAAACGGAGAAGCCTCTATTTCTTTGTTTTCACACAATTCCGGGCGGAAACCGCGTACACTTTTCCTGTAATTGCTCTAGTGCCCGTCACCGGTCGGCAGCGAGAAGATATAGCCTTCGCCGCGCACTGTGCGCAAAAATTTCGGATTGGCCGGATCGGTTTCGATCTTCTTGCGCAGCCGCATGATGCGAATGTCGACGGCGCGCGACGATTCAGGATCCTCAACAAAACCAATCGCCTCGGAGATCGCCGATCGCGTCAACAGCCGGTTGGCGCGGGTCAGGAAAACCTCCAGCACATCGAACTCGCTCTTGGCCATGTCGATGACGGCGCCGTTGGCGCCGGTGACAAGCCTGCCGTCGAGGTCGGCCTGGAACGGGCCGAAGGTCAGGCGGCGGCCGCCATCGGCTTGTGCCTTCGCCGCCTGGGGCGGGCTCGGCTGCGGCACGCGGCGCAGCACGCTGCGCACACGAGCCAGCACCTCACGCAACTCGTAGGGCTTGACGATGTAGTCGTCGGCGCCAAGCTCCAGCCCGACAATGCGGTCGAGTGCGGTGCCGGCGGCCGTGGCATAGATGATGCCGACCGGTATTTTCGAGCGCAGCCAGCGGCCGAGCGACAGTCCGTCCTCGCCCGGCATGGCGATGTCGAGAATGGCCAAATGAAACGATTCCGTCTCCAGCAAGGCGCGCGCCTCGGCCGCGCTTCCGGCCTGGGTCACATCGTAGCCGTTGGCGCCGAGATACTCGGCGACCGCGTCCCGGAGATCGGGCTCGTCCTCGACGATGACAATCCGTGCCCGCACTATGGCCTCGCTCCCGCTTTCAGCGGAAAGTAGATTGGGTATAAACATGATGTCCAGCACTCATATCCGGTTGCGGGGGAACGGGAAGAAAAACATGGCTGCACGATCCGTCATCGCGCTGGTTTCCGTCGCCGATGTGGTGGCCGGCGATCTTGCCGATCATCTCGACCGGCGCGGCCATGACGTGCGCGAGGCGCGGCAGCCCTGGGAAGCTGAATCCCTGCTTTCGGCCGGAGGCATCGATATCGTCATCGTCGGCGACAGCCTCAGCCAGGCGGAGGGGCGGGACCTGCTCAGGCGTTACGGCGGCGGCCAGAGCGCGGACGGGAAGGCGGGGCCGGATTTCATCCTGATCTGCCGGCCGGCCGATCTGGTCGACAAGGTGCTGGCGCTCGAGCTTGGCGCCGCAGATGTCGTCGAAAGTCCGCTCAATGTCAGGGAGCTTGCCGCGCGCATCGGCGGCCTGCTGACGCGGCGCGGCAGGTCCGCCCAGGAACTGATCGTGCTGGAAAATGCCACCGTCGATTTGCGGTCGGCCATCGTCATGCACCGTTCGGGTACGGAAGAACAGCTGTCGCCGGGCCAGGTGGCGCTGCTCAGGCTGTTTCTGGCCAGCCCGCGCAAGGTGCTGACGCGCGACGACATCATTGCGGCGGCGCCCGCCGAAAATGCCGATGCCTTCGACCGCTCGATCGATTCGCGCATCGTGCGGCTGCGCCGCAAGCTCGACACCGAAACCATCACAACTATACGCGGCGCAGGCTACCGGTTCGACCCGCCGACGCAGCGCGCCGACTGAGGGTCGGGAGGCTGGATTGTTCCTCGGCTCGCCCAAAAAAGCTGCGCAATCTCGGGCGCCATGCATAGGCGTCAGCGCACCACCAGAAGCGATGGTCCCGACGGCAATTCGCTGGCGACTACGATTTCGCTGGCGGCATGCGCGCGGTCCTTCAGGAGAACCGTGGCGAGACCGGCAAAGCCGAGCAGGCCTTGTGCATAGAGCAGTACCGAAAGCACGGAGGCTGCAGATTTCGTCTTCATCGGTTGTCCCCAAAAATCAGAACCGCGGGTGCTTCAGGATAAACCCGAAGTGCCCGCGTCGCCCACGGAGCCCCCCGTTGCGACGCGGGCCTTCGGTCCTCTCGGCAGCAAGTTGCCGGAGGGGCCGCGCATCCACTTCAACCCGAGGCCGACCCGCCAGAGGGCCCTGAGACGGTTGATGCGCAGACTGGAGACAATCCAGACCAAGGCTATGAACAGCGCGGCATGCAGCGTCGAAATCTCACCCGAATTCATCACCGCCAGTTTCGTCATCGGGGTGCCGGCTACTGTGCCGATGCCGCCGACGACAAATGCGGCGATGCTTATCCTGAAGAGCCAGGACAGGGTGGTCGATTTGATGCTCATTTTCGTTGGCGCCGGCTGTTCTCGTTGGGATGACTGTGCCGCGAGCCTGTAACCAGATCATGCCGCCCAGGCCGCGCTTTGTTGCAAGTCGGTTTCGAGCGAAGCCAATCTTCTTTCATATAAGGACATCAGCACTTTCGTTTGGGGGCGCGGTGCGTGATCGGGAGTGCGCAGCGAAGGCGGAGCACGCTTCCCTTGTCCACCTTGCTTGTTAACCAGAGGAAACAGATTCGAAACACAAACGAGCCTCAGCGAAGTCAGTCTGAAACATGGCGCGGGGATAAGGCGGCCACCGAATTGACGCCGGCAGGACCGGCAAAGAGGAGCCATCATGTACAAAGCCATTTCCGCCAAACTCATCAACGTCACCGCCGCAGCCGGCGGCGCCGCGCTTCTGCTTGGCACCGCCAACAGCACCGCCCATGCCGCGGCAAACCAGATCGTGGCGCGTGTTTCGCTGTCGCAGCAGACCATGGAAGTGCTGGTCGATGGCCGGCCGACTTTCGCCTGGAAGGTCTCGACCGGCGACAGTGCGCATGTCACGCCGACCGGCTCGTTCAAGCCGACCCGCATGCACGAGATGTGGCATTCGAAGAAATACGACAACGCGCCGATGCCGCATTCGGTCTTCTTCAGCGGCGGCTACGCCGTGCATGCGACCAACGCCATCAAGCGGCTGGGACGGCCGGCGTCGCATGGCTGCGTGCGGCTGCATCCCGACAATGCCGCCGACTTCTACCAGTTGGTCGAAACCTTCGGCCCGACCAACACCAGCATCGTCATCGTCAAGTAGCAGACTGCGTTTGGAGCGATGGTGCAGCGCAGCCGGCCAGGTCATGCCGCACCGCAAGTTCCCGCCTGAAGCTCCATCAGAGCTTCGCGGTAAATCAATCCAGTCAAAAAAGAGGCCGGAAATTTCCGGCCTCTTTTCGTTTGTTCGCTAACGCCGTTCGCAGCTCAGTCCGCGTGCACCGGCATCAGCTTCGGGTCTGGCTTTTCGGCGTGGTGCGGCAGGTCCTTGCTGGCGATGAAGGTGTAGAACATCGGCACCACGAACAGGGTGAACATGGTTCCGACCAGGATGCCGGTGAAGATCACGAGGCCCATCGAATAGCGCGCCGCCGCACCAGCACCACTGGACACGATCAGCGGCACGACGCCGAGCGCCATCGCCGCTGTCGTCATCAGGATCGGCCGCAAGCGCACCTTGGCCGAGGCGACGATCGCATCGCGCCGCCTCATGCCATGCAACTCGCGCTGCTGGTTGGCGAACTCGACCAGAAGAATGCCGTGCTTGGTGATCAGACCTATCAGTGTGATCAGGCCGACCTGCGTGTAGATATTGAGCGTTCCAAGCCCCAGATTGAGCGGCACGATGGCGCCAAAGATCGACAGTGGCACCGCCATCATGATGATCAGCGGGTCGCGGAAGCTTTCGAACTGCGCCGCCAGCACCAGATAGATGACGATTACGGCGGCTGCGAACGCGATAAGGATCGTGTTGCCCTGCTCCTTCTCCTGCCGGGACTGGCCGGAATAATCGATGAAGAAGGTATCGGGCAGGCTCTCCTTGGCAAGGTTCTCCAGGGTCTGCAGCCCGTCGCCCGTGGTGACGCCGGGAAGCGGCAGCGCTGATATCGTCGCCGAGTTCAGCTGGTTGAACTGCTCGATCGCGGCCGGCGCGGCGTTGGTCGAAATCTTCACCACCGCTGAAAGCGGCACCATTTCGCCGGTCACGCTACGCACGAAATATTCGCCGAGCTTCTCGGGATTGTCGCGGAATTCCTTCGGCACCTGCGGGATGATGTCGTAGCTGTTGGAGTCGCGGTCGAACTGAGCCACTTCGGCGCCGCCGACCAGCAGCGTCAGCGTCTGGCCGATGTCGGCGATCGGCAGGTTGAGAGCCGCCGCGCGGTCGCGGTCGATGGTCACCGTCACCTGCGGAGCGTCAAAGGACATCGAGTTTTGCACGACGATGAAGCGGCCGGAGGCCTGCGCCTTGTTCTTAATCTGCTCGGCCGCCTCGTAGACCTCGGCGGAACCACCGGTCGAGCGCACCACCATGGAGATCGGCAGGCCGCCGCCGGAGCCCGGCAGCGTCGGCGGCGCGAAGACGAAGGCCTCGACGCCGGCCACCTTGCCGAGGCGTCCCTGGATATCGGCTTGAAGCTCCTTTGAGTTGCGCTGGCGCTCGGCCCAATCCTTGAAGGCGAAGCCGACAAAGGCGCCGTTGGTGGCGCCGCCAAAGGCAACGGCGGAGAATTGCGCCCTGGTTTCGGGAATGTCCTTCACCAGGCCGAGGATCTGGTTGACGTAGGTCTCGGTGTAGTCCGAGGTCGCGTAGCGCGGTGCCGTCACGATAGACAAGAGGAAGCCCTGGTCCTCTTCCGGCGCCAGTTCGCTCGAGGTCTTGGTGAACATGAAGCCGGTGAGCGCAACCAGCGCCACGACCATCAGCAGCGTCACCGGTCGATTTCTCAAGGAGGCGGTGACCGCCCGCTCATAGACATGCTCGACACGGCTGAAGGTTCCGTCGACGACGCGCTGGAAGCGACTGTGCGATCCCGCCTTGAGCAGACGCGCCGCCATCATCGGCGTGATGGTGACGGCTATGAGGCCGGACAGCACCACCGAACCGGCGAGCGTCACCGCGAACTCGCGGAACAGCGCACCGGTCAGGCCGCCGGTGAAGGCCAGCGGCGCGAACACGGCGGCGAGCGTGATGGTCATGGCCACGATGGCGGAGAAAATCTCGCGCATGCCGTTGAAGGCCGCCTGCATCGGCGACATGTGGTCCTCCTCCATGTGGCGATGGATGTTCTCCACCACCACGATAGCGTCGTCGACGACAAGGCCGATGGCCAGCACCATGGCCAGCAGCGACAGAAGGTTGATCGAATAGCCGACCGCAAACAAAAGGAAGCAGACGCCGACCAGCGACAGCGGGATGGTCACGATCGGCATCATCACCGAGCGGAATGAGCCGAGGAACAACAGGATGACCACGACGACGATGGCGACGGCTTCGGCGATGGTCTTGAACACTTCATCGATCGAGGCGCTGATCTGTTCGGTGGAATCGTAGACGATTTCGATGGTCATGCCTTTCGGCAGCGTCTCTTGAATCAAAGGCACGATCTTGTGGATCGCCTCCGCCGTTGTCAGCGGGTTGGCGGCCGGCGTCGGGAAGATGGCGAGGAAGGTGCCGGGCTTGCCATTGAAGCTCACCCTCGTGTCGGTGCTCTCGGCGGCAAGCTCGACTCGCGCCACGTCGCGCAAGCGCACCACCTGGCCGTCCGTCGAGCGCAGCGGAAGCTCGGCAAAGGCCTCAGGCGTCTGCAGCGTCGAGCGAACCGTGATCGAGGAGACGACATATTCGTTCTCGGTGTTGCCGGGCGCCGACAGGAAGTTGGAGTTGTTGATCGCCGCCAGCACTTCGGCGGCGGTGACGCCACGCGCAGCAAGCTTGACCGGGTCGATCCAGACCCGCATCGAATATTCCTCGGCGCCGAAGATCTGCACGTCGGCGACACCTTCGACCGTCGACATGCGGGGCCGCACGACGCGCTCGATATATTCGGTGAGTTGCTCCTTGCTCATGTTCGGATTCTGCATCGAGATGTACATCATCGCGAACTCTTGGCCGGTGCCCTTGACGATGACCGGGTCCTTAGATGCATCCGGCAAGGTGCCGCGTACGCCCTGCACTTTCGACAGGACCTCGGTCAGCGCGACATCCGGATTGGAGCCGAGCTTCATCTGGACGACCACAGTGCTCGAAGACGGCCGGCTGGACGAGGTGACGTAGTCGATGTTCTCGGTCGAGGCGACGGCCCGCGCGATCGGGGCGGAGATGAAGCCCTGGATCAGGTCGGCGCTGGCGCCGGGATAGGCGGTGGTGATGGTGATCGCCGTCTCGTCAACCTTGGGATACTGCCGGATCGACAGGTTGAAGATGCCCTGGAAACCCAGGAGCAGGATCATACAGGCGAGGACGGTGGAGAGGACCGGCCGGCGAATGAAGATGTCGGAAAAGTTCATTGCTGAGCCTGCTGGTTCGCCGACTTGCTGGGGTCAATGGTGTTGTCGACAGCGACGGACATGCCGTTGAAGAGACGGTTTTGGCCGGCGGTGACGACCTCGTCTCCAGCCTTGATGCCCTCGACGATCTCGACCATGCCGTCGTTGCGGCGGCCGGGCTTCACGAACACCTGCGACAGCACGAGCGCCGGCTTTTCCGGTTCTGCCGCGGGCTTCGCCGGGTCGACAGCCGGCTTGTCCGCGGGCTTCGCCGCGGCGTCTTCGGCAGCCGGTTTCGCGTCTGCCGGCTTTGCATCTGCCGCCGGCTTTGCCGCGTCGGCCCCTGCAGCAGGCTTTTCCTCGGGTTTCGCGGCTGGGGCGCCTTCCGCCGGCTTCGCCGGAACGACGACGAAGACGAAGTCGCCATAGAGGCTCGACGTCAATGCCGTCTGCGGCAAGGACAGAATGTTTTTCTCCTGCGGCAGCTCGACGCGAACCTGGACGAACTGGCCGGGCGTCAGCTTGCCGTCAGGGTTGGCGACCTCGCCGCGGACGGACACCAGGCGGCTTGAAGCGTCGATCTTGGGATCGATGCCGCGAATGGAGCCGGCAAACGGCATGTCGGCGCCGCCGCCGGTGCCGCCGAGGCCGAGCCGCACCGCCTGGCCTATCTTGAGCAGCGGCAGCTGCTGTTCGGGTACCGAGAAATCGACCCGCATGGTGTCCAGATCCTGCAAGGTCACCACTGCGTTGCCGGGCGAGAGATATTGGCCGAGGTCGATCTTGGGGATGCCCACGGTGCCGGCGAACGGCGCCGTCAGCTGCTTCTGATCAAGCACGGCCTGCAGCTTGTTGACCTGCGCGGCGGAGGCCGATGCAGCGGCTTGAGCGGTGTCGAGCGTGGCATCCGTTCCGACGCCGCGCCGCTGCAGCTCCAGCGCGCGTTCGAGCGCCGTCTTGTCGGACACGGACTGCGCCTTGGCCGCGACCAGATCCGCGCGTTCGACGGCATCGTCGAGCTGCAGCAGGACCGAATCGACCGGCACCTTCTGGTTGGCATGGAAAAGGATGTCCTTGACGATGCCGCTGGTCTCGACGGTAAGGTCGACACCGCGCACGGCGCGTACCGTGCCGATCGCCTCGACCCCCGGCGTCCAGTCGGAAGGCTTGACGACAACCGTCGATACGGTCGTCGCCGGCGGCTTCATGGTGGCGAAATACTGTTTGATAGCGTTGTCGCGGAACAGGTTGAAGCCGACAACGCCGACGCACACCAGAGCGAGCAGAAGCAGAATTGCGGTGATAGAGATGAAGCGCTTCACGAACTGTCCCCTCGGCCGATGTCCGGCAAAATAGCCGAATAGCGGGACACTTATCGACGCCAGGTCCCGATTACAAATGACGGCGGACTTACTGTACCGTCTGGACGGTCTTGTCAATTCCGCCTAGGCTGGTGCGGGGGAAGGGATCGATGAAGACCCAAAGGGCAAATTCGCGCGACAAGATACTCGCCGCCGCCGCCGATGTCGCACGCGAGGCCGGTCCCGGCAGCCTGTCGCTTGACGCCGTCGCCAGCCGCGCCGGCGTGTCGAAAGGCGGCCTGTTATATAACTTTCCGACCAAGGCCAAACTGATGCAGGGCCTGGTGGAGAATTACCTGCGCGCGTTCGAGCTGGCGCTGGAATCGGGCCGTGTCGCCGGCGCCAGCGGCGAGAGCCTGCTCGCCACCTATATCCGGCTCTCGGCGGATGATTGCGAGGAGCCGAAGCCGACGGCTTCGTGGATATTCTCGGCGATCGCCGAGGATCCGGATTTCCTGACGCCGATAAAAGCCTTCAAGTCGCAGCTGCTGCAGCGGCTGAAGAGCGAGACGCCGGACCTCAAGACGCTGCTGGTCTGCTTTCTGGCCATCGAAGGGCTGCGCAGCATGAACCTCTTCGATTCCGACGTGCTGTCCGCCGACGAACGCCACTTGCTGGTATCGGCCCTGCTGGAGATTGCAGGATAGCTCAGGGCGTCGGATCGAAGAAGCGATACGGGCCGGGCGGAAAGGACGGTTGGTGAGCGGCATGGCATAGGCACGCATCACGACATCGGCGATTTCAAGCTACAGCCCCCTGATTCGTTGGATCGATGGTTCAGGAATGACTGCGCGAATGCGCGGCCGACTATGTTGCGCCGCACCATAACACTGCCGTGTCAGCCTTGAGACGGCGCTCGGCGAGGCCGGCAAAGCGCGTTTTAGGGCTGTGATGGCGCCGACATATGGTTATGGCATTGTCATGTTGCGGCGCACAAACTATGTGCCTTTGTAGTCCTCCTAACAGTCGCGAGATCTCCATGGGTTCCCTTTCTTCGAAGAATGCGCTCGTCACCGGATCGACCAGCGGCATTGGCCTGGCCATTGCCCGCGCCCTTGCCGCCGAGGGCGCCAACGTCACGATCAACGGCCTTGGCGAAGCCGCGGCGATCGAACAGGAGCGCGCCGGCATCGAGAAGGATTTTGGCGTCCAGTGCCGCTACTCCGGCGCCAACATGATGGACGGCGCAGCGGTGACCGCCATGGTGCGCGAAGCCGAGCAGGCCTTGGGCAGCCTCGACATTCTGGTCAACAATGCCGGGATACAGCATGTCGCGCCAATCGAGGAGTTTCCCGACGACAAGTGGGAAGCCATCATCCGCATCAATCTGCTTGCCGCCTTTTACGCGATCAAGGCCGTGGTGCCCGGCATGAAGGCGCGCAAATGGGGCCGCATCATCAACACCGCGTCGGCGCATGCACTGGTCGCCTCGCCGTTCAAGTCGGCTTACGTCTCGGCCAAGCACGGCATAGCGGGTCTGACCAAGACGGTAGCGCTGGAAGTCGCGCAGGACGGCATCACCGTAAACGCCATCGCGCCCGGCTATGTCTGGACGTCACTGGTCGAAAAGCAGATCCCCGACACGATGAAGGCGCGCGGCATGACCGAGGAACAGGTCAAGCGCGACGTGCTCCTGGCGGCACAGCCGACGAAGCAATTCGTCACCGTCGAGGAGCTCGCCGCGCTGACGCTGTTTCTGTGCTCGGACTCGGCCAGGCAGATTACCGGCACGACTTTGCCGATGGATGGCGGCTGGACGGCGCAGTAGGCGCGCTCCCCCGGCGCCGCTCTTTCCTTGACAAAGACGAAAGATCAATCCAGCATTGTGGCAAGGGGTTCCTTCGCGACGACCCCGTGAGGCGTCAGCCCAATGATCGCGTCCAAACTCTCACTCTGGAGGTGGACGCCATGCCGTCAACAACCGCAATCACCGTAGCGCAGCTTTCCCGCCTTGTCGGTCTGTCCGACGCGCCTGTTCTTGTCGATGTCCGCATCGACGAAGACTACGACGTCGATCCGCGGCTGCTTCCGGCCTCGTGCCGGCGCGACTTCAAGTCTGTTTCGAGCTGGGCGGCCGAGTTCACGGGGGCTCATGCTGTCGTCATCTGCCAGAAGGGGCTGAAGCTCTCGCAAGGCGTTGCCGCGTGGCTGCGCCATGAGGGCATTGCTGCCGAATCCCTTGAAGGCGGCTTCGAGGCGTGGCAGGCGGCCAAGGGACTTCTGGTCAAGGCCGACAAGATACCGCCCCGCGACGACAAGGGCCGCACGGTCTGGGTGACGCGTGCCCGCCCCAAGGTCGACCGCATCGCCTGTCCTTGGCTGATCCGCCGCTTCGTCGATCCCTCGGCGGTGTTCCTGTTTGTCGAGCCGTCTGAAGTGCTGGCGGCCGCCGATCGGTTTGGGGCGGTTGCCTTCGACATCGACGACGTGTTCTGGAGCCATCGCGGCGAGCGCTGCACCTTCGACACGATGATCGAAGAGTTCGGGTTGCGGTCCGAAGCGCTCGATCGCCTTGCGCTGATCGTGCGTGCAGCCGATACGGCGCGCCTCGATCTCGTACCGCAGGCGGCCGGGTTCCTCGCTGCATCGCTCGGGCTGTCGCGCATGTTCCGCGACGATCTCGAACAGCTTGATGCCGGCATGCTGCTCTACGATGCGTTCTTCAGATGGTGCCGCGATGCCACTGACGAAACCCACAATTGGCCCAGCGCGGGCAAAGCGCCATGAGCGCCCTCGCCGCGGACGACGATGCACAGGCTACCGAGGCTCCGATCGTCCCGACCTTCCGCCAAGCCGCGAAACTGTGGGCAAGGATCGGCCTGCTCTCCTTCGGCGGGCCGGCCGGACAGATCGCGCTGATGCACAAGGAATTGGTCGAGGATCGCCGCTGGATCGGCGAGCAGCGGTTCCTGCATGCGCTCAACTACTGCATGCTTCTGCCAGGCCCCGAGGCACAGCAGCTCGCCATCTATATCGGCTGGCTGCTGCACCGGACCGCCGGCGGCCTCGTTGCCGGCATCCTGTTCGTGCTGCCCGGTGCGTTTGTCATGCTGGGCCTCAGCATCTTCTACGTGCTTTACAATGATGCGCCCGTCATCGAGGCGCTGTTTTTCGGCATCAAGGCGGCGGTGCTGGCCGTCGTCGTCGAGGCGGTCCTCCGCATCGGCAAACGGGCGCTCAAGAACCGGGTGATGATGGCGATCGCGGTGGCCGCGTTCCTTGCCATCTATGTCATCAGGCTGCCGTTTCCGCTGATCATCCTGGTTGCAGGGCTGACCGGCTGGATCGGCAACCGCTTGGCACCGGCGCGTTTTTCCGGAGCCGCACGCGGCAAGGACAATTTGCCCGATGTCAGGGGCGCCGTCGACGTCATGTTCGAACGCGGCGACCTCGCTCACACCAAGCCGACGAAATGGCACGCGCCGCGCACCATCGCGATCTGGCTGCCGATCTGGCTCGGGCCGGTCGTACTGATCCTGGCGCTGACCGGCCCTGCCAGTGTTTGGGCACAGCTTGGCGGCTTCTTCAGCCTGATGGCGGTGGTCACATTCGGCGGCGCCTACGCTGCGCTCTCCTATGTCGCGCAGGCAGCGGTGACCTCGTTCGGCTGGCTGGCGCCGGGTGAAATGGTCGATGGGCTTGGTCTGGCCGAGACGACGCCGGGACCATTGATCCTGGTGCTGCAGTTCGTCGGCTTCGTCGCCGCCTATCGTCACGCCGGTGCGATGGGACCGCTTGTGGCCGGATCGCTCGGCGCATTGCTGACGCTCTGGGTGACGTTCGTGCCGTGCTTCTTCTGGATCTTTCTGGGTGCCCCCTACATCGAGGCGCTGCGCGGCAACAAGGCGCTGTCGGCGGCGCTGAGTGCGATCACGGCGGCTGTGGTCGGCGTGGTGATGAACCTTGCGCTGTGGTTCGCACTGCATGTCGTCTTCGGCGCGGTGCACCGTTTTGGTCTTGGGATGGAGCTACCGGTGCTGTCGTCGCTGGATTGGCGCGCCGCGCTGCTGGCGGCGGCCGCCATGGTCGCCATGCTGAAACTGAGGATCGGCATGCTGCCGACATTGGCCGGCTCGGCGCTGGCCGGACTGGCGCTGCTGGCCTTGCCTGCGTAGCGTCCGAAGGCGCGACCAGCCATTATCACAGCCGGATTTTTGAGGTATGCCGGGCCGGCGCACAACGGTCGCGGGCGCTGGTAGGATCAGCGCTGGCCCCGGAGATACGCTTTACGTCGAACCCGATACCGCCAAGCTGAACCTGCTCGACGCGGAGAGCGGCGCGCTGGCGAACTGATTTGACGAGGTTGGCCGAGCTGTTCAAAGTCGATCCTGGATCGCACAACGGGATATGACATGGTGGATTCCGATCGGATCGACAAGCTGATCGCAGGGGTGCCCCCCGCCTTGGCGCTTCGTGCCGGGCTGGACCTTGGCATCTTCACCTGGCTCGGCGGCGATGCTGCGACTGCCGACAGCCTTGGGGCAGCGCTCAAAGTCGAGCCCGCTCGTCTGTCGCGGTTCCTCTACGCGCTCGCCAGCATCGGTCTCCTCGACGTCGAGGATGGTCAGTTTCGCAACGGAGCCGAAGCGTCGGAGTTCCTCGACGCGTCCAAGCCGACCTATCGCGGCGGCGATCATGTGCTGCTGCGCGAACTCTGGGGAGCCGACCTTTTGACCGCAGAGTCGCTGCGGCAGAATCGGCCGGCCGCGCTGCACGACTTTTCCGAAGCGGGGCCAGAATCCGCAGCGGCCTTCAGCCGCATGCTCGCACCGGGAGGGGTGATTTTCGGCCGAAATCTCGCCCGTGAACTGGACTTCTCGGCGGTCAGTTCGGTGATCGACATCGGCGGCGGCGCCGGGACCATTCTGGTCGGTCTTCGCGAGCGATGGCCGCATATTGCGGCGACTTTGATGGAACTCCCGACGGTCGCGGCGGTCGCACCAGCGATCCTGTCGGAATACGGTGCCGGCGATGTGGTTGTCGAAGAAGGCGACATAACGGTCGCGCCATCGACCGGCCGGCATGACTTGGCAATCCTGAAGGCTGTCGTCCAGGTCCTGCCGCCGGACCAGGCGCGCAGTTCGATCCTGAACGCGGCGCGTTGCCTCACCCAAGGAGGCGAGATCGCAATTGCGGGGTGGGGTGTCGTCGATGACGACCGTCTCGGCCCGCCTGAGGGTGTCTTTCTCAATCTCACCTTCCTGAACCTTTACCGCGCAGGCGAATCGTACACGGAAGGTCAGTATCGCGGGTGGATGGCCGAAGCTGGGTTCCGGGATATCTCCAGGTCGCAGCTGACCGACGGCACCACGTTGTTTCGTGGGCGCCTCACGGACTGATTGTGGCTGGAGTAGTTGGTTTCGGGCGTGTGTGGCCCTCAGAGCCAGCCCCGGACGGATTGAACAAAGTTCCTGAGGCGGCGTGAGCCGATCTTTCCCCGTACCGGCAGCGCGGTGTCCCCTGTCTTCTCGATAGCTTCTTCGCAGAGGGGGCATTTAAATGTCACTTGGTCGACAACAAAGTTCGGGATAGCGGCATATTTCGCATTCGTCGATTGGGGCGGAACCTCCGACAGGATGTTGCGCGGTCGCTGCAACTTGCGCCTAGCTAGCCCGTTCGACTACGTCGAATCGGAATGGAGTTTTTAGACATTCGTTTATCTATTCGTGGTTTCTAATACATATGGCATCCAACGCGTTCACCCGGATTTGGTTTGCTTTGAGCCGCCTAAGGCGCGCCACGAACGGTAACGTTGCCGTCATCGTTGCCTTCACCTTGCCGGTCGTGGTTGGCGGCGCCGGCCTCGGTGTGGAGACATCCTTCTGGTATTACAGCAGCCTCAAGCTGCAGGCCGTTGCCGATGCCGCGGCCTATGCCGGCGCGCTCGAGAAAGTCGCGGGTTCCGATAACCCGACCATCATCGCCGCCGCCACGCAGTCCGCGACCTCGAACAATTTTGCCACGCCGGGCACGATCCAGGTCAACACGCCGCCATTGTCCGGCCCGAACACCGCGAAGAAGGCAGTGGAGGTCATCGTCAAGCAGAACCTCGACCGCTACTTCACGGCGATTTTCAACCAGGCGCCCGTTGCCGAACAGGCAAGGGCGGTGGCGCTGATCAATGACGCCTCCAAAGCTTGCGTGCTGGCGCTCAGTCCGTCGGCCTCCCAGGCTGCGCTCTTTTCCGGCAACACCACCGTCAACCTCACCGGCTGTTCGGTCATGTCGGACTCGATTGCCTCGGACGCCATAAAGACGCAGGGCTCGGCGGTGCTCAAGGCCGACTGCCTGATCACGGTCGGCGGCATGGTGCTGAACAATCCAGCGACCACAGTCTGCAAGTCCAACATCACCCGAGCCTTGCCGGCAGCCGATCCTTTCTCCGGCTTGGCGACGCCGACAGCCGGCAACCCTTGCAAGAATGTCAATGGCAACAAGACGTCGCAAACACTCCAGCCTGGCACCTACTGTAGCGGCATGAGCCTCAGCGGCAACGTCACCCTGCAGCCCGGCGTCTACGTCGTGCAGGGCGGTATGAAGGTCAACGCCAACGCGGTCGTCGCCGGCAGCGGGGTAACCATCTTCATGGCAGGCAGCAACACCGTCAGCATGAACGGCAACGCCAAGGTGACGCTGAGCGCGCCTACCTCCGGAGCCTATTCCGGCGTGCTGTTCTACGGCGACAGGACCGGGACTGCGGCACAGAGCACCTTCAACGGCACAGCGGACTCGCTTTTGACCGGCGCCATCTATTTCCCCAGGCAGCAGGTCAACTACCTTGGCAACTTCTCGGGGAACGGCGGCTGCACTCAGGTCGTCGCCGACACCATCCAGTGGTCCGGCAGTACGACCATCAAGCAGGACTGCACCAGCCTCGGGATGAAGAACATTCCGGCGACGCAATCCGTTCAGCTCGTCGAGTAGCGGGATGGGTGGGCGGACCTTGCGCATTGTCCTGGACAAATCCGGGATAGCTGCCGTCGAGTTTTCCATGTTGCTGCCCATCCTGTGCCTCGTCTGCCTCGGCATCGCCGACGGCTGGTCCTACGTAACGAGTTACCTGCAGATGCGCGCGGGCGTCAAAACCGCGGCCAATCTCGTAATGGCCGGCGCGTCCAATGACACCGGAACGCAGGCGGTCGCGCTTTCGAGCTGGAACGACAAGCCCGAGGACGCCGCGGTCGTACTGGTCCGCTCCTATTTGTGCGGCGCCACGGTCGTGGATGCGACCACCATTTGCGGCGGAACGAAGCTGCCGACCGTCTTCGTCCAGATAACGGCGACGGGCACCTGGGTGCCCCCGTTTAACTTCGGTGTCTTCCCGGACCCGCGCGCGATCAGTCATCAGGAGGTGATCCGTGTCCGCTGAAAGGATCGGATCCAGGTGGCGCCGTGACTGCTCCGGCGCAGCCGGGCTGGAATTCGCCTTGATCGCGCCTTTCCTGGTGATGCTTTTGTTCGGAATCTTCGCCTTCGGCTGGGCCATGAATGCCGTGTCGACCGTCCGCTATACACTGGAAACCTCTTCCCGGGCGCTGCAGCTGAACAACACGCTTTCGCAGAGCGACATCCAGGCCATCGCCACGCAGAAATTGGTGAACCTGGGTCTGAAGAACGTCATTGTGACGATCGCGACCGACCCTGCCAGCGGCGGTTTCAAGATGGCGCATCTGACCGCCAGCTATGCCTTCGTCATCGCTTTCCCGTATTTCGACCAGTATCCGATAAATTACGCCACGACCGTCACGGTGCCCCTGGTTGCCAGCTAGGATACGGCCGGCTTCGTTGAGTTGGCGGCGCCGAACTCAGACCGTAACGGATCGACTGGGAACCATCGCTCGATCTGAAATTGTACTTGCAAGAGGTCGATTCTCTTCGCGGCTGTAGATGCTTAAAGCTCGCTCCTGAGACCTCAGGGATGGACTTTTTCTATGGAACTAAAGTCAGGCTGCTTGCTTGGTCGCGTCCGTGAAAATCACCGAAAACCAGTCCATCAGTGCTGCAACATGCCGACAGGCTATCTCAGTCACCAAGCCTTTGATCTTGCTGGTGATCCCGACAGGAATCGAACCTGTGACCTACAGATTAGGAAGCTGTAGCCGAAGTCGCCCATGTCTGGCAGGTAAACACCTTACGCTACAGGGGATACGCCTAAGAGAAATAAGGCTTGCGGAGTGGACCCGGCGCAATTACACGTCCCCATGACGGACCCAGAAATACAGGAACACAAGGCGTACGGTGGCGGCATCGCACGTCCCCACGGCGTCCCCGGCTAGGTCCCCATGGCAGAGAGGCGATATATGCGCGTGAAGATCACAAAGCGGCTCATAGAACGAGATTTGCCTAAGGAGACTACCACAGAGACATGGATTTGGGACACCGAGGTTCTTGCGTTTGGCATTCGCCTTCGGCCTGGGAGGAGACCGACCTTCGCGATGCGCTGGAAGGACGACACCTTCGGCGGCAGGAACGGTCGCGACCGGAAGATGAACATTGGACCCGTCGAGCAAATTGACCTTGATGACGCGAGGGCAATCGCGAGGCAACGCTTCGGAGAGCTTGCTGCGGGCTCCGACCCGGCAGAGAAGCAGCGGGAGCGGAAGCGAACTGGCGTTACCGTTTCTGACCTTATCAAGGAAGTTGCTGAGACCATGGAAGCGAAGGGGAGGGCGGCGCGCTACATCCGCGATTTCAAGCAACAGATGCGTGACCACGTCGAGCCGACTATCGGAACCCGGTTTCTGAGGGACGTGACGGCTACAGACATCGACCGCATTCTAACCAAGCTCGCCCGTCGACCGGCTCTACACAATCACGTCAGGGCCGGCCTATCGAGCGTGTTCACAGCGGCGTTGCGGGGACGCTATCGGGCAGACAATCCCGTCATGGGTAGCGCCAAGGCGGAAGCCCGACACCGGGAGCGGCTGTTGGCTGACACTGAGATTGACGGCCTGTTGAAGGTGCTGGATGCCAATCCCGGGCAGAACGCGGATGCCGTGCGGCTGTTATGGTTGACCGGGAGCCGACCGCAGGAAGCATTCGCCATGCGATGGACTGACGTCGACCTCGACGCCGGCGTGTGGACGAAGCCGGCGCAAACAGTGAAGCAACGGCGGACCCATCGCGTGACGTTGAGGGCCGAGGCCGTGGCGCTGCTCAAGCGTATGATCGAAGAGCGCGGAGACAGCCCATTCGTGTTTCCGTCAGACGGAGCGAAGGGGACACGGCAGCGGGGCTATAAGGCAGCAAAGACGGGCCACCTAACGACGATCAAGAAGTTCGCCGCTAAGATGTTTGAGGCGGCTGGACTGAGCGACGTCCGTCCTTACGACCTCAGGAAAGCGTTTGCGTCCCGTCTGGTGGCGTCAGGGGCCGACCTCAGGACCGTTATGTCGCTGACTGGCCATACACAGGTGGCCGTGCTGTTGAAGCACTACGCGCATGTGATGGACGGGAAACAGAAGGAAGTGCTTGAGAAGGCGTTTGCGTGATGCCGGCTTCACTAAGTCCGACCAGGACTAATTCTCGGTCACTCTTCGGGCAGTGTTGGGGCTGTGGCGGCGAAGAGGCGCGCGCCTTAAGGTGGCGACTGAGGCGATGGTGAAGGCCTTCGCAGCCGTTGGCTAAGTTAGGCGTCGCTTCCCCCCTCGCGGACTTTTTGAGATCCTAGCGCATGACTTTGCTGGTCTCAGCGATGATTTTGGGGTTCTGCCCAATCGCAATCGTATAACTGAAGCGCGCCACACCTTTTGCCTGCTTGTGCCTTGGCAGGCTGCGGACGACCCAGTCGTAAGTGCCCGACACCATGCATCGCTCATTGGCACAGGTGACTATGACGCTCTCGTCGTGGAGATTGTATCCCCGTTCCGGCCATCGTTGGAAATAGCTTCTCTTGTCGGCGATGATCGAGCTTAGGTCCGTTGGCTTTCCGTAATAGTCGACGATGCCAGCATACGAATTTTGAACCTGAGCGATCGCCAAATCTGCGTTGTCGCCATGGTGCTCGATGAGCCCTTTGATAAATGCTACCGCCGCGCTCTCTAGCTGCCGCTCGTCTGCGCTGGCTTCAGCCGGGGCCGGACTGGGCGTTGGCGACACACGCGACGTGTCAATGGACGGCGGCGTGGTGGAAATGTTGGTTACGCGCAGTTCAGCCATCTCACTGGCGGAGAGATATCGCATATCAGACCTGTCGTAACTCAATGCTACGGCCATCAACTTGGGGTCCACGCCCATCTCGGACATGTAGGACATGATATCGGCAGTTACGGCTTGAACGTTGGCCACAGCCTCGTCGGTAGACATCCCGTTCTCTGGGGCGAAGGATGAGCGATGAACACCAATAGAGCCCGGATCGGCAACACGGCGAACGCCACCCATGTAAGCTAACGAGCAAGCCGACGCGCACTGCAACTGTCGGACTTGAAGCGTATCAAGGCCGGCTGCCCGGATCATACGTCCAAGCTGCATTGCACTTCCGATACTGCCTCCCGGCGAGTCGAATACGACCACCCTAGCCCCACTGCTTGTGACAGCTCGGCTAAACTCGTTCAGAGGTTCGTTGACCCCAAATTCACCGGAGACGATGAGAAACGGAAGCTCGCCCGGCGACGATACCGGCTTGTATTCCAGAGCCTTAGCTGAACTTGATGTGGCGACAATAACTGACGTGACAGCGAGAAACTTCAGAACCGAACGCATAACCCAACATCCAAACCCACCAACCTCAACTAAGAGCCACTTAAAGAACTATTTCAAGGGGGCAACTGGACCGGGGCAACTGGCGATGAGAGAACTGGTTGAAACTCAGTGTCTGTTGGGAACATTTAAAACGATGTGCAACCTCTACAACCTCACCACTTCACAAGAGGCCATCCGCCAGTGGACCGGCACCTTGCGGGACATCTTGGGCAACCTTGAGCCGTCCGTCGACATCTACCCGAACAGGCCCGGTCCGGTGGTCCGCAATGCCTCGGATGGGGCGCGTGAGGTTGCCAACCTGCTTTGGGGCATGCCGACCCCGTCCGAGCGGGTGAAGGGCAAGGCCGACTACGGCACGACCAACATACGCAATCCGCAATACGGCCACTGGCAGCAGTACGTTGGTGTCGAGCATCGTTGCGTGGTCCCTGTGACGAGCTTCGCAGAACCCAGCCCCACACCGGGCGACAAGGACCCGGAGACGGGCGTGCAGAGGAACTACTGGTTTGCCCTTGGAGAGGACCGCCCCCTGTTCTTCTTCGCCGGCCTGTGGACGCGCTGGCAAGGTGTTCGCAAGGTCAAAGACGGTCCCGGCGATTTCGAGCTGTACGGGTTCATGACAACCAAGCCCAACGCCCTCATCGCGCCGATCCACGAGAAGGCAATGCCAGTGATCTTGACGACGCAAGAGGACACCGAGACCTGGCTTACCGCGCCGTGGTCTCAGGCAAAGGCGCTACAGCGGACGGCACCGGACGACGCCCTTGTCATCGTGGAGAAGCCAGCCACGCAGATCAAGTTCCCGCAAAGTGCCAAAGACATTGGCGGCCAACTGTCGTTACTATAGGGCTAAGTAAGCGGGGCGGCTCACTGGTCCAGTGACTTGCGCGACCCCGAGTCACGACTTGGGGGGAGCAGACAATGCCCATCGACTTCAAGCTGTCGAAGGTAGTCATCGACCGCTTTCGTGGCATCGAACATTTGGAGCTCGATCTTCGCGATGGCTTTCCCTCTGTTCTCATCGGCTCGAACAATGCGGGAAAGTCCACCGTTCTCAATGCGATTGCGCTTGCTCTGAATGGTGGGGGCTACCACCAGTGGTCACCAGAATCGACAGATTTCTTCTGTGATGCGACTGGAAGACAGTCCAGCGAGTTCACAGTCCAAGTGCACTTTCATTCGGACAACGAACTCGGATACCCGGCTGTCAAGGGCGTCGCAAAACCCAGCATGATCCACGGTGTTCAGGTCAAGGGAAGGAATGCCAAGGGCGGCAAGATGAGCCACAGCCGAACTTTGTTCGACAGGGAGGGCAAGAGCGTAACCACTGCCCCCCGCACGTCGCTTAGCGCGGAGGACAAGCCGAAGTTCATCGACCACGACATCGGATACAAGCTCGTGAACGCTCGGCTGGACGACATCCACGAACACACGCCTGAGGTATGGTTCTTCAAACCTCAGAACATCGAAGCGTCGCTGTATGTCTGGAAGTCTGGCCCTATCGCCAAGCTGTCGAGGCTTCTGGCAACGCGCTTCCTTGGCGACGATTGGACGATGAAGGTGAGCGACGGTAGCGAAAGGAGGATGCCTGGAACACTGCACAAGGCTTACGATTTCTTCCGGGAAGCAGTGGAAGCCTTTCCGTTCTGGACTGGCGACATGAAGCCCCGGTTGGAAAGGGTCTTCAGCCGGTACGTTGGCAGCCACGCAAAGATTGACCTACAGCCAAACACGCAGGTGTTGGAGGAATGGCTGGCCCAGCAACTTGCCGTGTCGCTCGCAACCGATCCTGACAGCGTCACGACTCCACTTAGGAGCATGGGAGACGGTTGGCAAAGTGTGATCCGTCTCGCGGCGCTTGAGGCACTCTCAGAGTATCCCGAGTTGTTGAAGGAAAGGGTTGTCCTACTCTTAGAGGAGCCGGAAACACACCTTCATCCCCATCTGCGCCGCAAAATCCGAAAGGTTCTGGGCGCCCTGGCTTTGAAGGGCTGGACGGTGGTCTACACAACGCATTCGCCAGAGTTGGTGTCTTTCGACCAAGATCAACTCATCACCCGGCTGGTGAGGACGAAGGGCTCGGTGACGAGCAAAAGCGTTCACACAGATAAGTTGGAGCAAAGCGCGAAGCTGCAGTCGAAGCTTGATGATCGTGGCGCGCATGACTTCCTGTTCGGCACAGCTGCGGTCTTCTGTGAGGGGAAGGACGACCAATTCGCGGTCAAGCTGGCGTTCGAACAATTGGGCATGGACGTTGACGCTCGGTCGGTCAGCGTCACCCAGTGCGAAGGGGTATCAGCCATTCCAGCACTTGCCTCCATTTCGAGGGCATTGGGCATCCGCTGGAGTGCGGTCACCGACGAGGACATTCTGGAGGACGGTAGCGTGAAGCCAAAGACGGAGAAGGCTCGCGCTGCCCTCGAAAGGTGCCGGACTGAATCTGACTTGCAAACGGTGTGGCCTGTTGATCTTGAGCACAGCTTGGGTGTCATACAGGGCAAAGCGACCCCAGATGTAACAACTGTCCTTTTGGGGACTACGACGTGGCAGACAGATTACCCGAACTTCAAGAGTGTCATTGCCTCATTGGCGGCGTGGATCGACCCCACAACAACGGTGTAGACGAACTGGATACAGTATGGCTATCGGGTTGAACTGGTTCAACGCGGCCTCAGCCCTCGTCCCGCCAAACGACCCGCCGTACTGTCCTTATTTCGGCGAGCCGCGTAACTCGAATACCCTGGCGTTCGCGCGCAGAGGGGTTTTGCGTCTCGGCGTGCATGTACTCGTTCTTGCCGCACCGTTTGCAACTCATTTTGACTCCCACCAAATCGGCCTCAACGTCCCCGAAGATTTCCTTGAGATCACTGGGCAGATACCAGCGCTTGACGTTGCAGAGCCCGCAGCGGACCAGCACCAGCTGCCCTATCTCATGGGCATTGCTGAGCTTCCATTCTCCGCCACGCTTTCGTCTTCCACCAGTGTCAGGCATGGCCCAAAATAGGAACTCATTCCTGCCTTGGTCAATCCGCCCTTGACATTTATGTTCTCTTTTTGTTCCCTGTGGGTGTCTAAGCGTTTGGAGTGATCGCCATGGACCACATTGTGACACTGGACAGCCGCCGAGAGGCCGCACTTCAAGCCGTCGCCGAGAAGTTCGTTGCCGTCCACAAGGGCGACGTGATGAAGGCGCTCAAGGAAATGATCGTTCTCAACGGTCGCCTTCAGCAACAACTTGACGCGCGCTCGGGGCCGCGTCCCGGAAGGAGGAACGAGCGTGAGCATCTTGCATTTGGACGTTGAAGCCAAAGCCGAATTGCATTCGGAAGCGGTGAAGCTGATCGCTCGATACGAGAGCCCGCTTGAGACCGTGAAAGCTCTCATGGTCTACAACTGTGAGCTTGAGACCAAGATACTCGCCATAGCTCACCGGCATCCGGGGGTGGCGACCGTCAGTTATGACGATACCCCGGTAATGTTGGGGTGATGCGGGACGTGAGCGACGAAATCAGACTTCCAAGCTCAGAACACGTCACAGCGCCCGGTATCCAGCATCATTGGTGCGAGCGTCCTGGCTGCGGCAAAGATGCCGGATGGGGTTTCGCGAAGCCAAAGCGTGAACCGCACTGGTTCTGTTTCGAGCATCGTGGCGATGGTGAGAAATACCTGTGAGACCGAGCAATGCCAGCCGAGCAACAGCAAGTCGATCCACCCGCAATGGACTGGGAGCTTGCCGCTGATCAGGCTATAGCGACCTGCGGCGGGGATGCCCGAGAGGCAGTGAAGGCGCTTCTTATCGCCAACGCCTCATTGGAACGCGAGGTGGCCCTATGGGCACCCGCCGTAAGCTTTGGGTTCAGCCGGGGGTGGCATCGACGCCAGCGCGGTGGGGCCGATTAACGAACCTCCCACGAAGGGCAGCAGCATGTCAGACAACATCCTTCCGCAACCGAAGATGCCCAAGCTGATAGTCGTCACCGCCTTCGACCGCGATGAGACCGGCGACCTTCAGCCTGTCTTTGGGCCAGCCGAGCAGCAGACGGAGGACCGGGCAATAAGGACCGCGAAGGGTTTGGCGGGGAAACATGCCGGGGTCATTGCGTGGTCACGCGATGCTAACCCGTCGCTGGGCGAATACGGAGAACCGACGACGCTCTTTGTGGGTGGCGACGTGCCCGACATGGAGTGACCTATCGGCCTAGCAAAGTCGTAGTGCGTTGTTTCCCCGGTGTCAGCCCCACATACGGCTGGGGTCAAAATCCAGCTTTGCGGCCTTCATCTCTGTCACGAGCTTTGCCTTCCATCCCTCCGAAGGGTCCAAATCGATGTAGAGAACCCCGTAGAGGTCGGACGGTATTTCAACATTACCTTTGCGGAGCAGGCATACCTTGCCGCGCCCCAGATGTCCGGCAAAGTACCCAAGCTCAAATATCACGTTCTGGCGTGCCCGATGGTTCTGTTCAGTCGCAGTATGGGAGGCCCCGACGTCATCGGGAGTGAGCAATACGACCGCAAAAGCCACTTCACTCGCGATCTGCTCATACTTCTCGATGATCGTTCGACCTTGGTTAGGTAGCTCCTGAAGGACCACGGGCTCGAGACCAAGTCTCTCAAGAAACCTCGCGAGGCCGTGGCGGGCGCCATCATCGTGGCCGTGGACAATGAAGACCTTGTTCGATCCCAACCCAGTCAATCGTGCCTCCCGGTTATTGGTCGATGCGGGCAAGAGCAAGCGCACGCCACTGTCGTGCTTGCCCTCAACGTATGACTTGTAGTCCCGGAGGAACGGGATCAGCAGTTGCCCAACGACTGAGTGGATAGCCGCGCTGAGTTTGCTCCCGGAGTGGAAGTAATGGTGCCCAAAGGTGAGCAGCATTTGAGGCTCCTCGGCGAACCTCAAGATCAGCAGCAGCGTCAGGCCAAGCGTCTCGTTGGGGTCGTCTGGCCAATCGAGGGTGTCAGAGCCTACGAGACCTCCGCGCGGAGTTTGAGCCCCAAGGAACTTATCCAGATCGAGACCCACTGTCAGCTCGGCGTTGATCTCAGCAAGGTCGGGATTTTGCAACAGACGGGCCAGTACCTTGAGGGGCCGCTGGTAAGTCTGATACTGCGATGCCTGGAGATCGAGCAGCGCGTTATTCATCTGCTTGAACAGGTCAGTCGCCATCGGCGTCTTCGTTCTGCCCGAGTCGCGCCTCAGCTGCCCGATCCAAGATCCCCTGCCTATATTGCTCCTTCATGCCTTCGATCAGAGGCGCAATCACAGGGTTCCTCTCATAAGGGCCAAGTCGCTCGTCAATCATTGCTCCCACGCTTTGTATGGCGGCTTCAATACTGGCTGGGTCGTCGGGATCGAAACTCACAGTCCCAAGTTCGCCGTCGACTTCCCTGAGAGCCTTTTGAGCTTGCTCAAGTGTCTTGGTCAGTTTGTCGAGCCCCGTTATTTTGATCATTGCAATCCCCGTCAATTAGCAATGTTGCATACATAGGCACAGGAGTAGATGCGACGTAGCGTCAATTGTGCCAGAACATCAAGCGACTTGACCAGTCGTTGACCTCGCCTAATCACTCGAACATCGGAAACAGGGGCGGGCAACATGACGCGGACCATCATCACCCAGAAACTGACAGAGGCCGGCATCCTTGGAGTGATCCTGATGCTCGTCGGCCCTGCAATCGTCGGCTTCGCGTTTATGGGGCTTTCCGGGGCCAGACACGGCTTCGACGGCCTGCCGCCCGATGTGACTTGGCTCTACGTCGTCGGAGCGGTCGGTGCTGTCCTGTCCGCAATGGCATTGCCACTCATCATCGTGGGCAGGCAATACACAGCCACAAAGGCCGAGTAGATGGAGGTGGAGAACGTCTCGGCGACCGGGACCGCTGACGACCTCGCGGCGCTCAGGCTGTTGATGAACGCTTTGCAGAGGTTCAACCAGTTCGACCCCAAGATGCAGGTCTCGACGGGTCTGACACTCTTAGAGATCGCTGCGGCAGAACAAGCCGACAAGGAGATTTCCGTTCAAGACATCGAAAGACGGGTCGGCCTCCAGTCAGGCACTGCGTCCCGCAACTGCTACTACTGGGCCGAAGGCCACAAGGACATGACGGGCGGCTACGAGATGATCCGCATAGACTTCGACCGGAACGACCGCCGAAAGCGTTCGCTGACGTTGACCAACAAAGGACGGGCATTCATCAGAAATCTCGGTTCAGGCCTCAAAAGGGGGGGCTGATTGCACCGTCCCAGGCTACGACGCGCACCAAGGGCGAGGTGTCGGCGGGCAGCTTGTTGCGCCGCAGATTAGCGGCACAGCCAGCCCCTCAGAAATTAGCACGTCACCCACGTCTTGCCCGTTAGCGAATAGCGAACCGCAGCTTCGCCCATGATTGCAGCGGTTTGTACCCTCGGTCCCCGGCGGGCAGGAACACGGGATCATTTCCAGTTCGAGCTTCGCCGAAGCGACCAGCTCCGTGAGGCGCGCCTTGGCTCGACGCCCAAGGTCCGCTTCAACCTCACATCTTGGCTCGATGCTTTCGGGGGCGTTGAAGCCGACCAGCCGGGTTCCCTTCGCAGCACCATTGAGCCGAATGGTATCGCCGTCCGTAATGGTGAACTGCGTTCTGGCAAGTGGCACCCGGTCGCCTGCTACGTCTGACCTTGCGAATGACGGCATGCTTGGCCAAGGGACGTGCTCGCCCTTGACGACGAACGAATAGATCAGGGACCCGACGACCAATGCCAGCACGATCCCGAACGTTCTGACGAACCTGGCTGCCAAGTACCGGGCCTCGCGAGCGAGTGGGTTTCGCCAACGGCGCGTTCGCCAACGCGGCGACGATAGAGGTTTGTTCGGGCGCGATTGCGATGGCGCGTAGGTGCTTGCTGGTGCGGGGCCGATGATCTCGTAGAGCTTTGCCCACTGCTTTGCGCTCAGTCGTGTGCGGGGACCGTAATTCACCAATCGGTCACGCATGTCGAGGAGGAATTGGCGCTGCCATTGGCTGTGGTGGCCGCGAACAAGTGCAGCCTCGATACGGGACTTCAGATCGTCCTCAGGCTCCATTTTGGTTGCCCCGCCCTTCTCAACAATACGGGGCAGCCGGCTACAAGTGAATAGGGAGCAGGCCCAATACGTCGGGACGCAGGGGGCACTTCGGCAGCGCGGAAGGCGCTTCAGGGTGCTGATACGATATACCTAAGAAATCCCATGCCTTACGTCGCTGACATGACGGCGCTAGGAAATGCGTCACACTGGCCAGTCGATCAACTCAATCGTGATGTCAACCTGACCTTGCTCAGGCTTGCCTCGACCCTACATCGATGCTTGGATAAAAATGTGCGACGACGCGCCGACCACCGTCATGAGCTAGTGACCGACGCGCCGCCATCATGGGACTTAGATCGGGTGTGGACCCTCGATCAGGAGCCGGTTATGGACGCCGGCTCCGGTTTCCCATCTCACGAACTTAAATCACACAATCAGGCTGACAAGCGGAACAACAGTGACTATTTCGTGACCACGGCGGAACACCTCCAGCAGCAACATTGAGCGTACCCACCAGCATCCCCCCGGCTCCGCAAAAGAGGTCCTTGACCACCTTGGAGGGGCCGGAATGTTTGGTGGAAAAATCTGCGCGGGTGATCGGATAACTGGCTCGCGCGACGACCCCCCATACCCCTTCGGTTCCACCACACGGAGCCCCAAGGACTGGAGGGGCTGCCGAAGGCCATCACAGGCGAGACAAACCATACCACTAGGTTAGGAAGGTGCACCGTGCACAAACCTATACCTTCGTGAACACGCCCCTTGACATGTGCACTAATCGTCCACTAAGTGGTGTGCACCAACTCTCTTAGAGGAAAGTGCACAAATGTTCATCGGATACGCTCGCGTCAGTTCCACCGGACAGGACCTCGACACCCAACTTGAGAAGCTGACAGCAGCCGGTGTTGAGAAGGTCTTCAGCGAGAAGAGGTCCGGCTTGGACGAAACGCGACCTGAGCTTGAGAAGGCGCTTGAGTTTGCCCGCGAGGGTGACGTGTTCGTGGTGACCAAGGTGGATCGTCTGGCGAGATCGGCGGCGCACCTCCACCAGATCGTCAAGACGCTCGACAAGAAGGGTGTTGGTTTCAAGGTGCTGGATGACGCCTCGCTTGATACGACCACACGGACAGGCAAGCTGGTGTTCGGCATCCTCGCCAGCATCGCAGAGTTTGAGACCGCGCTTCGCAAGGAACGCCAGATGGAAGGCATCGCCAAGGCGAAGGCCAAGGCAGAGGCGCAAGGCGAGCCGTGGAAGACCGGCAGGCCCGTGACGCTCGACCATGATCGGATCAAGGCCCTGAAAGCCGAGGGACGGTCTGTGCGGCAGATCGCCAAGGAGGCCGCGTGTTCACCCTCAGCGGTCCAGAAGGTCCTCACTGCGGGTTAAGGCCTCCACTAGCACTACAGGGGCGATAAGGCCCCCACTAGCACTGGGCAGGGGTCATCACCGAATAGCCATCCCACTAGGACTACGGAGGCAATTGAGGTGACCACTAGCACTGCGGAGGGCGATACCCCTTCCACTAGCACTACCAAGGGCTCACGTTAGGCGACCGCTGAATAGGTGGCCCACTAGCACTACGAGGGGCCATAACCCCTCCACTAGGACTACTAAGGGCGCTTAGCCACACCACTAGCACTACCCAACACTCCTCACCCAAGCTGCCCCGTGCAGTTCTCCCCTGTTGCGACCGCCTGTTGCCCTGTTTCGCTCATTCCGGGAGACAGGATGTGGCGCTTGGCGGGGCAGCTTTGGTGAGGCGCGTGTGTCCCTCTATCTGTCCTCCGATTTTGTATGAAATCACCCGTCAATTGTTTTGTATGAAATCACCCGTCAATTGTTTTGTATGAAGCACCACGAAAGGAACCAACATGACTGTCTTCCGTCCCGTCGAGGCGGATTTCTCCGAGACCTCGGATCACTGGACTGCCGAGGTTGAGGCATTTCAAAGGAAAGGCCCCCGGTGGACAACCCAACGCTACCAAGAGGCCATCCGCAAGGACACTGAACGCACCCCAGAGTTCAACCATAAGGCCGCCCTCGTCCTACGCGCTGAGGGCTTCTCGCAGCCCGCCTCAGCGAGGGTGCTGGGGATCACCGACCGTGCCGTCCGGTCCCACCTGTCCCAACCCTGTGAGGCTTTGGAAACTGAACGCAGGGGGATCGCTAGGCGGGGCCGTGTGCAGCGGTATGAGGTAACCAAGCGTGGGCGCGCTCCGTTCGATGTCTGGGCATACCTGAAGGCGACTGGCGCTCCCATTGTCGCCGACCTTCTCGGCTTCGACCCGTGGACAGCAGAGGGCATCGGGACCAGCACCCGCGAGAAGGTTGCCTTCTACGTCGTGGATGGATGGCCTCAATCCGAGGTGGCGGCGCTGCTCGGCATCTCCAAGCAGGCGGTGTCAAAGCATGTCGCTGCAATCAAGGCCCAGGTCACGGCACGAAAGCGGGATACCAGTAGATTGTTCAAACCGAAACGAACCCGGAAGTTATGAAGGCGTTGAAACGAGTTTTTGCAATGATAACATCGGCATAAGTGGTTGACTACCGCATATAGGCATAACTCCCCTCAGGGGACTTCCCCTTCGGGTGTTACCTTGGTCAGCACTTCGGGGTTCCTATCGACGATAGGCTTATCCGAAGATGACACCAAGGTTCTCCTGAGTTGCTCAGGGACATAAGACACTCTTCTAGAAGCCCTCTGTAACAGAGATGCCCTAGAGATACCCCTTATTCTGAGTTGTACCTTGGTCGCTTCGCTCCGAAGACCATGGAATGTGTCTCCTGAGTATCTGATCACCATCAGCACAACTTCACTCACAGCTTTGGTCTACTCTCTGGATTTCCCTTGTTCCAAGGTCATAGCCAGAAGGAACCCAAAGGACCCGTGAAGTCTGGCCACCCGAGGCTTGGATGACCGATGGTCTCCCCTCCACAGGTCTTCACCCTTCCACGTCAACCAGAGGCGTCCCTTTAAGGGAAGCTCGAATGTCACCACGAACACCTCACCCGAAAGGATCACAACCGATGAACATGACCACAGGAGCCGACCCCTATCATGTCGACTGAGGCCGACCGCATTGCATGGCGGATACACGGTCGAGAATGGCGAGCAGCGAACCCGGCTCGCGCCAAGGAAATCAGCCGGGAATGGTATCACCGCAACAAGGCCCAGGTTGCCGAGGTGCGGAGGATGAAGCGAGAGGCCGCGCGTCTGGTCAAGGAGGCAGCCAATGGCTGAGACAACCCGCCAGATCACCCCGGCAATCCGCGTTATCGAGACCGACCGCGAATGGATCGTCCAGATGGTCGAGATGAAGCGGACCCGCAGGCGAGGTGTTCAGTCGACCGGCGAATGGATCGACCGCGCGTACATCACCAGCCGGTCAATGCTGAACATGGAGCTGAAGCGGCTGGCCGGCAAAGGGGCAGTCAAGGCTGGCCTTCGCGGGCATGTCGAACTGGACGCCCTAGACTGGTTGAACCGCCTGCCCGTTCGGCATCCGTCGCGGGACAATGAGCCTAGCGTTATCGACATGCTGGAGGCGTCTACAGCGGGCAGCGAGCATGGGGAAACCTTCCATGACCATCTGCCCCTAATCGTGAAGCACGGGCCGCTCAGGTGGCGCAACGATAGGAACGCTCGCTTTGAACCTTGACGACATCAGGCGGCGGGATTGGGTCGCGACCTACCCCACGCGAGAGGCTGCCCTTGCCTTAATCGAGTGGATCAAAGCGGACGACTGGGGGAACATCTCGCAGCTAGACCGGAGATTGCCGGGGATAGGCATCGAATGGACCCAGAGCTTCAACACGGCTGCTGAACGATGCTTTGAAATCTATGGCTACCCCGAGCTTGAGGCTGTGGCAGTCGCACGGCGTATTGCCGAGATGTCTATGAGACCCACAGCGCCGCGTGGAAGGGTCGCCGGAGGCAGCTATGATCTAGCCGGAGCAACTACCCCAACCGGCCTTAGCGAGCGTCCTGAGCGTCCTGAGGCGATGACCTACGGGTTCTCTCCGAGGCGCTAACCACTACACCCACCAGCCAGATTGGTGGGGGTCGCGACTATCACCACCAAGCCTACCCGCACCCGGAGCAATGACGCGCCGGGGCGATCAACCATGACCAAATTGAAGGAACGAACATCATGAACGATTTCAACAAGGCCAGCGGCCTCATCACCACGGGCACGACCGACATCCGCGCTCAGGAAGCACGAGAGCGACAGGCCCTTGAAGACCGGGTGGATCAGATGCGGCGCGACCATGAGCAGGCCGAGAGGGACCGCAGGGAGGCCGATTTCAACGAACAGATCGCGGCACAAACGGAAGCAGGCCTTCGGGCAAATCAACAGCTTCAGGCTAAGCGCCTTGGCATCAACACCGGGCAGGCCCTGACCGAAGGCCAGAAAGCCCAGATAGCAGCGGCTAAGCCGATGAACGGCTCGGCTCCGCAGGCCCTTGTAGATCAGCTTGCGGTGACCGTTGGTGGCATCCAGTTGGGAGCCCAGCAAGCGAAGGACATGGCGGCACGAGGGGAGATCAGCCAGGGCGATTACGTCGCGGCTGTGAACGCGGCTTTGGTGCCCTACGGCTATTCTTTCAGGTAACCACGGGGGCCGAGAGTGACGGGGCGGTTGATGCCGCTCCGTTGCCTACCGTGGATGAGAAGAATGACGAGACCAACGACACTGAGGAACTGACAGCCGAGGAGAAGGAAGAGAAGCAACATGCCGAGTTTGTTCGTATGGCCGACCAGAGCCTTGACCGCTTCAGGGACACCCACAGCGACGCCCAGCAGCAATTCATCGTGGACGCTTATGTCGAGACCGGAGAAATCCTTATCGGCGAAGCGTACGGGATCGACCCGGTGGAAGCGGCTGTGGTCGAGACTGCGTTCTCTCAGCATTTGGACCGGAATGTCCTTCGGCAGCATGGGCTGACGCTGGCGACGTACTTCGAGCATGTCGACGAGGCCGACTACCCGGCGCTGCGCAGGGCTGCGGCCAAGGGCGAATGGCATGTCTTCCATGATCACGCCAAGACCATAGCGGAGGCCCGGAAGGCGCATGGGCTCTAATCCGGCTGGGGGTACTTTTTATCCCCTGATCAAACCAACCCCAGCCTGACTGGGTGAACCTGACCCCGATGCATCGCCCCAAGAGGTGTGTCGGGGGCGGGGCTTTTCACTGCACGAACCCGTGTTCCGCCATGCAGGCTTTGAATGTGCTGTTCGATGCCATCGCCCCGGCAATCCAGAGCCGTCCCGCCATCACCTGCGTTTCGCCCGCGCGACCATTGCAAATTGCCTTGGCCCTCTCGAAACGGCTGTCTTTTGTTGTGGCCTGAAACTCGCGCCACTGCCCTGACGACGTCGTGTTGTTGCACCCGACAAGCGCCAAGCCGAGCGCGGCTATGAACATGGAACGCATCCATCCCTCCCGGTTTGGCGCAGAATGCTGGAAGTTGGAAACGAGGGCAATAGATCGACCCGCTCGCGGGATGGTTCCGCCAAGGGAACAGTTCCGCTAACGCATTGAATTTATTTGATTTGACGAGTTGGCGGCTGCCCGCTATCCGATGGCCAGTCACGCCAGCGGGCGAGGCGGCAACAGGAGCGAGACACCAAATGCGCATTGACTACAGCATCCTTGAAACCGCCGTGGCCGAGTGGATGAAGGGACACATTGAAAGCCTCAAGGAGGACTTTGGCGAAGGCGAGGCCTACGCGGAGGCGGTGAGGCTGCTCGAAGATGACCCATGGCAGGCGCTGCAGTGGTACGTCGAGGACGTGCGACGGGGACTACGACGGGCAGCTTAAGCACGCTCGCGGCGTCTCGCGTCCCCAGCGGCGCCCCCACGGGAGATTGCCTTGCGAGCTTCATTCCACCAACGCCTTGATTTTGTTTGGTGATCCCGACAGGAATCGAACCTGTGACCTACAGATTAGGAATCTGCCGCTCTATCCTACTGAGCTACGGGACCACGCGGCCCGACACATAGCCGCTTCCGATCGTTTCGCCAAGAGGCTCGCCGAAGGCAATGAAGAGGCCGGCCGAAGGCTAATCGGCCGGCCTTTCGTCGGGGCAGGTCAGGCTGCCAGCGCCGTTTCGGCCAGTTTCACCCAGTAGCTCATGCCGTGCGGTATGACTTCGTCGTTGAAGTCGTAGGCCGGATGATGGAGGCCGGCGGTCTCGCCATTGCCGATGAAGATGAAGGCGCCAGGTCGGGCTTCCAGCATGTAGGAGAAGTCTTCGCCGCCCATGACCGGCTGGATGGCGCGGTGGACCTGGGTGTCGCCGGCGACATGTGCCGCGACATCGCCGGCAAAGACCGTTTCTTCCGGATGATTGAAGGTCACGGGATAGTTGGCGTCATAGTCGACAGTGATCGTCGCGCCGAAGGCGGTGGCTATTCCTTCGCAGATGGTGCGGATGCGCTCTTCCGACTTCTTGGCGATCTCTTTCTTCAGTGTGCGCACCGTGCCGGCAATCTCGGCGGTCTCGGGAATGACGTTGTAGGCGTCGCCGGCGTGGAACTTCGTCACCGAAACCACCACCGCCTCGACCGGATCGGTGCTGCGCGAAGCGACCGTCTGAAGGGCGCCGACCAACTGGCTGGTGATGACGATCGGGTCGATCGTGCCGTGCGGCATCGCCGCATGGCCGCCGCGGCCCTTCACGGTGATGGTGAACTCGGCGGTCGCCGCCATGATCGGGCCCGGCCGGATGGCGAACTGGCCCACCGGCAGGCCCGGCATGTTGTGCATGCCAAAGACGCGCGAAATATCGAAACGCTCCATCATGCCGTCCTTGACCATCTCGTTGCCGCCGCCGCCGCCCTCTTCCGCCGGCTGGAAGATGACCGCGACCGAGCCGGCGAAATTGCGCGTTTCGGTCAGATATTTGGCGGCGCCCAAAAGCATCGCCGTATGGCCGTCATGGCCGCAGGCATGCATTTTGCCAGGAATGGTCGAGGCATAGGGCTTGCCGGTGATCTCGTTGATCGGCAGCGCGTCCATGTCGGCGCGCAAGCCGATGGTCGCGCCTTGCCCCTTGCGGCCATGGATGATGCCGACGACGCCGGTCTTGCCGAGGCCCGTCACCACGTCGTCGCAGCCGAATTCCTTCAGCTTCTCGGTGACGAAGGCGGCGGTCTTGAAGACATCGAAATTCAGTTCTGGCGTCTGGTGCAGATGGCGTCGCCAGCCGGCAACTTCATCCTGCATCTCGGCGGCGCGGTTGAGAATCGGCATAATGGTTCCATCTCGCTGTTGGAGCAGACGATCTGGCCTGCTTGATTGCAATTGTGATTGCCATGCTTGTTGCCATCTTGGCACTTTGCCATCTTGGCGTCACATAGGGTAAATAGCACCCCAGACAATGTGATCCGGAAATTGAGGGCCGGATCAGGTCATGCTGGCCATCGCGTAACGAAATCTTACGGAGCCAGGGGCGACTACGGCAAGAGGCGATTTCGGATTCCATGATGCGGCACAGCCATATCCTCAAATTACTGCTAACGGGCGGCTTGGCGCTACCTATGCTGGCTGGGCCAGCTTTGGCCAATCCGGTGATCCTGTTCGACCTCAACAGCGGCAAGGTTCTGCAGCACCAGGACGCCTTCAAGCGCTGGTATCCCGCTTCGCTGAGCAAGCTGATGACCGCCTATGTCACCTTCCGGGCGATTGCCGCCGGCGAGGTCCAGCTCGATTCACCGATCAAGGTGACCAAGCATTCGGCGGGCGAACCGCCGAGCAAGATGGGCTTCAAGCCGGGCTCGGTGATGCGGCTCGACAATGCGTTGAAGATGATGCTGGTCAAATCGGCCAACGATATCGCCATGGCCATCGGCGAAAACATAGGCGGCTCGCAGGCCGGATTCGCCGTTCGCATGAATGCGGAGGCGGCGCGGCTTGGCATGACCGGAACGCATTTCGTCAATCCGAACGGCCTGTTTTCGCCGGAGCAGTACACGACGGCGCGCGATCTTGCCCTGCTGGTGATGGCGATCCGCAAGGAATTCCCGCAATACGCCCCCTGGTTCTCGATCGAAGGCCTTGCCGTCGGCAAGAAGGCGATCTCAAACTACAATCTCTTGATCGGGCGCTATCCCGGCGCCGACGGCATGAAAACCGGGTTCGTCTGTCCCTCGGGCTTCAACATGATCGGCTCGGCGACACGCAATGGCCGCACGCTGGTCGCGGTCGTGCTCGGCGAAAAATCGGCGATCAGCCGTGCCGAGACCGCCGCCAGGCTGCTCGACCAGGGCTTTGCCACGCCCGACCCGAACTGGCTCACGGTCGCGGCCATGCCTTCCTATGGCGATACAATGTCACCCAACGACATGCATGATGAGATCTGCAGGAAGAAGGCGCCGCACGAGCAGTCCGAGGCGGCTCCGCCGGTGGCCGCGAAGGGTGCCGACGTGCCGAAATCGCCCTATCAGGAAAAGCTCGACCACGTGCCGACGCTGGTTGCCGTGGGCCTCGGCGGCGCCACCGGGCCGGCGCCGAAGGCGATGCTCGACCAGGGCGGCCAGGAATACGCCGATGTGCCGCTGCCGAGCTGGCGGCCAGACATTCCGGCGCCAAAGGGCGCCGAACCGGCCGTGGTGGGCCAGGCAACCGCGGTGCAGGGCGACCAGCTGGTCAAAGCCGCGAACTAGGCGATGGCTGGCTTTCCGATACCCGTCACGGTGGTCACCGGCTTCCTCGGCGCCGGCAAGACGACATTGCTCAACCGGCTGCTCAAAGATCCGGCACTGGTCGACACGGCCGTCATCATCAACGAATTCGGTGAGGTGGCGATCGACCACCTGCTGGTCGAGCAGGCCTCGGACGGCATCATCCAGTTGTCCGACGGCTGTCTGTGCTGCACGGTGCGCGGCGAACTGGTCGATACGCTGGCTGACCTCGTCGACCGGCTGCAGACCGGCCGTATCGCCCGCCTTGCCCGCGTCGTCGTCGAAACCACCGGGCTCGCCGATCCGGCGCCGGTGCTGCAGTCGATCATGGCGCATCCCGCCCTTGTGCAGGCCTTCCGACTTGATGGCGTCATCACGCTGGTCGACGCGGTCAACGGCAATGCGACGCTCGACGGCCATGTCGAGGCGGTCAAGCAGGTGGCGGTCGCCGATCGCATCGTGCTGACCAAGGTCGATCTGGCCAGCGATCCCGGCGACGTCGATGCTTTGCGAACGCGACTCCATCAGCTCAATCCAGGCGCCGTGGTGCTGGAGGCCGGCGACGGCCGAACCGGCGTCACGGCGCTGTTCGATTGCGGCCTCTACAATGCGGCGACCAAATCCGCCGATGTCCGGCGCTGGCTCGGCGAAGAAGCCGCCCATGAGCACCACCATCATCATGATCACGGCGAACATGAGCACCACCACCGCCACGATTCCCGCGTGCGCTCCTACTCGCTGGTCCATGACGGCCCGGTGCCGTTTTCGGCGATCGAGATGTTCCTCGACCTGCTGCGTTCTGCGCATGGCGACAAGCTTTTGCGGATGAAGGGCGTCATCGAGCTTGCGGAGGACCCGTCGCGGCCGCTTGTCGTCCACGGGGTGCAGAAGATCCTGCATCCGCCGGCGCGGCTGCTGGCCTGGCCGGACGGCCAACGCGGCACCAGGCTGGTGCTGATCACGCTCGATATGCCGGAAGATTATGTGCGCCGGCTGTTTTCCGCCTTCACCAACCGGCCGTCGATCGACACGCCGGATCGCGCGGCGCTGGAGAGCAATCCGCTGGCGATAGCCGGGGGCTGATTGTCAGGCTCGCTATGCGCCGCGTTCGACCAGGAAGCGGTGGCCGCCGCTGACGGCTGATGTTTCAACAAGCTGGTGGCCAGCGTCGGCGCAAAAGGCGGGGATGTCGATGACCGCCAGCGGGTCGGTGGTCTCCAGCCAAAGCCGGCTGCCCGGCTGCATTGCCGCCAGGCGTTTTTTCGCCTTGAGAACGGGCAGGGGGCAGTTCAGGCCCTTGAGGTCATAGATCGCGGTGTGATTTGTTTGTTTGTCTTCATGCATGTCTTTGTCCCAAAACCGCTGCGCACTTTTGGGCGACATGCATCGGCAAGGCGAAAAACCTCAGCCGCCGAACATGCCTAGCAGCTTGTTCTTGATCTTCGACATCCGGCTTTCGTCCGCCGGCGGTTCTGCAGGCGCCGCCTCGACGCTCGCAGTGGCGACCGGCTGCTGGGGGGCCTGCTTGGCTGCTTCCTTTTCGGCCAGCGCTTGGGCCTTTGCGGCTTGCTTTTCAGCCAGTGCCTGGGCCTTGGCGGCTTTCGCAGCCTCGATGGCAGCAACCCGCTGTTCCTCGGCCTTGCGCTTGGCTTCCTTCTCTGCGTCCAGCGCCGCCATCTTGCGGCCGGCGGGCGAATCGATGCGGCCCATGCGCGCCGTCTCGGTCAGCGTGCCGTCGGAATTCAGCGACGGCGGTTCGATCGGCACGCGCTCGCCCCGGGCGCGGCGCTTCGACCAGTCTGAAACGATGGCGGCTTCCTTGATGCCGGCAATGGTTGGCTTGGGCGCCGGCACGCTGGCCTTGACCGCGCCGGTGAAGGCCGCGTCATAGCTGCTTTGATAGGCGTTGAGTGCGCTCTTCAGCGAATCGGGCTGCGTGGTCGCGGGGCATGCGCCAGTCGGATCGAATGTCGTGCCCTCAGGCGCCACCTGGTTGAAGACATAGCGCTTGTCGCAGACATCGACCTTCGGTGGCACCTTGGTGATCTCGAAATTGTCGTAACCGACCTTCAGCATCTTCCAGAACTCATAGTTCGGGTCGTTGCGGTAGCGCGCCATGTTGGCGGCGGTCATGCGGAACGGGAAGGCCTGGATCTGGAACTCGGTCTGGCCGCCCTGGAAGGCATCGCGACCAAAAGCGTAGATCTGCTCGATCTGCGGGTCGGTCATCGAATAACAGCCCGACGACGAGCAGGCGCCGTGCACCATCAGATTGGCGCCGGTGCGGCCATTGGCACGGTCATAGGCGTTGGGATAGCCGATGTTGAAGGACAGGTGATAGTTCGAGCGCGGATTCATCTGCGACGGGCGGACCGTATAGAAACCTTCCGGCGCCTGGCGGTCGCCCTCGGTGTATTTTGGGCCGAGCTTGCCCGACCATTTGCAGATGTCGTAGCTGGCGACCATCTCGTAGCGGCCGGTGGTCTTGGCCTTCCAGATTTCGAGCTTGCCTTCTTCCTTGAAGATGCGAGCCATCACCGACGAGGTGCGGATCATGCCCTTGGCTTTCATGTCGGCCAGGATCTTGTCCGGCAGCGGCTTGCTGGCTTCCGGCGCAAAATTCTTCATCGAGGAATCGTTGCAGCCGGCAACGCCAAGCGCGGCGATCAGAAGTGCGGTGCGGGCAAGCTTGGTAAACATGGATACGGCTATGTCTTTTTCTCGCGTCACGGCCGGATAGCGCCCGGGCCTGCATGCTGAACACTGACGGACCCTAAGCCCGTTAACCTTGAAAATTCCTTACCGCAAGCGTCGGACAGCGCCCCCACGGCAATTCGCCCGGTGTCACGGATTTTTTATTGAGCCGAATGCGGCGGCATTTTTGTGGCGAAATTGCTCCTTGACGCCACATTGCGGTGCGCTGCCGGCCAAAATCAGAGGCTGCGGCCCATCGCCAGGTATTTTTCGCGGCGCTGTTCGCGAAAATCGGTGTTGGCGCCGGCAAAATCCTTCATCGTCTTGGCGATGAGGTCGCCGGTGGCGGCGATCACCGTTTCGGGCGCGCGCTGGGCGCCGCCGAGCGGCTCGGCAATGATGGCGTCGATGATCTTCATTTCCAGAAGGTCCTGGGCGGTGATCTTCATGTTGGTCGCCGCATCTTTCGAGCGCGTCGTGTCGCGCCACAGGATCGAGGCAGCGCCTTCCGGCGAGATCACCGAATAGATGGCGTGTTCCAGCATGTAGACGCGGTTGGCGGTGGCGATCGCGATGGCGCCGCCCGAACCGCCTTCGCCGATGACGACCGAAATCGATGGCACTTTGAGGCCGAGGCAGGCCGAGGTTGAGCGGGCGATGGCTTCAGCCTGGCCGCGTTCCTCGGCGCCAACGCCGGGGTAGGCGCCGGCGGTGTCGACCAGCGTCAGAAGTGGAATCCGGAAGCGGTCGGCAAGTTCCATCAGCCGCACGGCCTTGCGGTAGCCTTCAGGACGCACCGAGCCGAAATTGTGCTTGAGCCGGCTCGCCGTGTCGGAGCCCTTTTCCTGGCCGATGACGGCCACCGGTTCGCCGCGGAAGCGAGCGAAGCCGCCGATGATCGCCTGGTCCTCGCCGAAATTGCGGTCGCCGGCGAGCGGCGTGAAATCGCTGAACAGGCCCTTGATGTAGTCGAGGCAATGCGGCCTGTCGGTGTGGCGCGCGACCTGCACCTTCTGCCACGGCGTCAGCGCCTTGTAGATGTCGCGCAGCGCGTCGCGCACGCGCTTCTCGAGCCGGCTGATTTCGTCGCCGACATCGACCGCCTCGCCATTCTCGGCAAGCTTCTTCAGCTCGAGGATCTTGAGTTCAAGGTCCTGCACCGGCTTTTCGAAATCGAGGTAATTGTACATTCTTGAGCGGACCGATGCGTCGGAAGGCAAACATCGCGCAGACGTAGGCTCCGCGCGGGCACGTTGCCCTCACATAGCGATATGAGGCCTAGTCGGCAAGCGGATGATGATCGTTGACCAGACGCACCAGCCGCTCTTCCAGCACATGCGTGTAAATCTGCGTGGTCGAGATATCGGCGTGGCCGAGCAGCTGCTGCACCGCCCTGAGATCGGCGCCGTTCTGCAGGAGATGGCTGGCAAAAGCATGGCGCAGCACATGCGGCGATATTTTCGCCGCCGATATGCCGGCTCGCGCGGCAAGGCCTTTGAGATCGCGGGCAAAGACCTGCCGGGAGAGAAAGCCGCTGTCGCCGGCGGCCGGGAACAGAAACGGGCTGTCGGCGAAAGCCGGCACCGACGCCCGGGCCGTGAGCCATGCCCGCATCGCCATGCGGGCCTTGGCCGACAGCGGCACCATGCGCTCCTTGTCGCCCTTGCCGCGCACCATGAAGAAGCGGTCGTCGCGCTGGGCGACGGTCACCGGCAGGCCGACAAGTTCGGAGACGCGCAACCCGGTGGCATAGAGCACCTCGACCAAAGCATGCAGGCGCAGTGCCGCCACCCGGTCGCCATTGACGCCATCGCCTGTCTCAAGCGCCGCACGGTCGAGCAGCCGACCGGTATCGGCCTCGCTCATCGTCTTGGGCAGCGGCCGGCCTTTTTTCGGACTGTCCAGCGTGCCGGTCGGGTCGTCGCCGCGCAAGCCCTCGGCGTAGAGAAACTTGAAGAACTGGCGGATCGCCGACAGTTTGCGCGCCTGCGACGTCGACGCAAAGCCGCGCGCCGCGATATCGTCGAGATAGGCGCGGATGTCGGCTGCGGCGGCAGCGGCAAGCCCGCCGGCAATCTGCTGCGAAGCGTCTTCGAGATCACGGCGGTAGGAAGACAGCGTGTTTGCAGCGGCACCGCGTTCGGCGCTCATCATCTCGAGAAAGGCTTCGATGCGAGCCGCGCTGTTCATGTTCCAGGGGTCAGTTTTGGGTCAGTTTTTCTTGGGGTTCAGCTTTTCCGGTGGAATGCGCACGGTGATTTCGGCTTTTTTCGGCTCGACGAACATCGCCAACGCCACCATCGTACCATAGGCAATGCCGGCAAGAATCATCATCGTCACGACAAAGCGGAACAGTGTCGGCATCAATCTTCGCCCGTCTTCTTGCTCTGCGATTCCAAGCCCGTGTCCTTATGGGACGCTAATTCCGTCAATTCAAGGACGAAGGGCTCTGCGTGCGAAAGGCGCTATGCTTGACGCAAACGGGCTTTTGATGTCGATACGCCGGCAAAGACGGCTTAGAAACAGCATGGTCTCATGAACGCGTTACCAGCAAATCCTCCCGGCGATAGCCATGCCGCGCTGCTCGACAGGCTGGGAAGCCGCTCGATCGTCTTTGTCGGCCTGATGGGCGCCGGCAAGACGGCGATCGGCCGCAAGGTGGCGACGATGCTGTCGCTGCCCTTCGTCGACAGCGACCAGGAGATCGAAACCGTGTCGCGCATGACGGTGCCGGAACTGTTCGAACGCTATGGCGAGACCGAATTCCGGGCATTGGAGCAGCGCGTCATCCTGCGCGTGCTGGAGAGTGGGCCGCAGGTGCTGTCGACCGGCGGCGGCGCGTTCATGAATGCGCAGACGCGGGAAGCGATCGCCGGGCATGGCGTGTCGGTGTGGCTGAAGGCCGAGATCGACCTGTTGATGGAACGCGTGTCCAAGAAGCAGAACCGGCCGTTGCTCAAAAGCGCCGATCCGCGCGCCGTGCTCGAGCGGCTGATGGGCGAGCGCTACCCGGTCTATGCCACGTCCAACATCACCGTGCCGACACGCGACGACCGCAAGGAGGTCATTGCGACCGAGGTTGTCGACGCGCTGTGCGGGCATTTCGGCATTCCGGCTCCGACTGCGCCGGGCGAGGTGCGGCTGTGAGCGAACCGGTCACTGTCGAGGTCGGCCTTGGCGAGCGCGCCTATGACATCCTGATCGGCCCCGGCCTTTTGGCGCGCGCCGGCGCCGAGATTTCGCGCCGCCTGCCCGGCACGAGGGCGGCGGTGGTCACCGACGACAATGTCGCGGCGGCACATCTCGACGCGCTGAAGGCCGGTCTGGAAACACGCGGCATCCAGCCTGCCGTCATCACTTTGCCGGCCGGCGAAAAGACCAAGAGCTTTGCCCATCTCGAAGAGGTGGTCGACGGCGTGCTCGCCGCCAAGCTGGAGCGCGGCGATGTCGTCATTGCGCTCGGCGGTGGCGTCATCGGCGACCTCACCGGCTTTGCCGCCGGCATCGTGCGCCGCGGCATGAATTTCGTCCAGATTCCAACCTCGCTGCTGGCGCAGGTCGATTCCTCGGTCGGTGGCAAAACCGGCATCAACAGTCCGCGCGGCAAGAATCTGGTCGGTGTCTTCCACCAGCCGAAACTGGTGCTGGCCGATACCGAAGTGCTCGACACGCTGCCGATCCGCGAATTTCGCGCCGGCTATGCCGAGCTTGCCAAATACGGGTTGATCGACCGACCGGCGTTTTTCGCCTGGCTGGAAGCGAACTGGGAAAAGGTGTTCGCTGGCGGACCGGAGCGGGCCGAGGCCATCGCCGAGGCGTGCCGCGCCAAGGCCGATGTCGTCGCCCGCGACGAGTTCGAAACCGGCGACCGCGCACTGCTCAATCTTGGCCACACGTTCGGCCATGCGCTGGAAGGCGCCACACAGTATGACGGCGCCCGCCTCGTCCATGGCGAAGGCGTCGCCATCGGCATGGCGCTGGCGCACCGCTTTTCCGCAAGGCTCAATCTGGCCAGCCCGGACGACGCGGCGCGGGTCGAGGCGCATCTTCGCGCCGTCGGTCTACCCTGGCGGATGGCCGACATCCCTGGTGAGTTGCCCGATGCCGAGGCGCTTCTTGGCTTCATCACCCAGGACAAGAAAGTGTCGCGCGGCGCGCTGACCTTCATCCTGACGCGCGGCGTTGGCCAGGCTTTTATTGCCAAGGATGTACCGGCGTCGGAAGTGCTTTCGTTCCTCAGCGAAAACCACCCGGGCCAGGAAGGCCGGCCGCGATGATCAACGAGCCCGGCTGGACCGTCGTCGCCGTCCTTGCCATCCTCATCCTGCTTGTCCTGGCCGTGCGCACGCGCCTGCTTGCCATGTTCGGCTATGAGTTGTCGCGCATCGAGCCGCAGCGCTCGACCCAGGACGAGTTGCGCGGCGCGGTCGACGATTTCCGCCGCGACGGCCAGATGGTGCGTGAGGACCGCGACCGTGTCGGCGGGCTGTTCGATCTCGCCGAGCTCGAAGTCTCCGACATCATGGTCCACCGCACCAATATGCGCTCGGTCAATGCCGACAATGGGCCGGAAGCCGTGGTGCGCGAGATCCTGCAGAGCCCGCACACCCGCATGCCGTTGTGGAAAGGCTCTCTCGACAACATTGTCGGCGTGCTGCACGCCAAGGACCTGCTGCGAGCGCTGAACGAGGTCGGCAACGACTTTTCCCGGATCGACGTGATGAAGATCGCGTCGAAGCCTTGGTTCGTGCCCGACACCACCACGCTGCAGGAACAGCTCAACGCCTTCCTGCGTGCCAAGGCGCATTTCGCTATCGTCGTCGACGAATATGGCGAGGTCGAAGGGCTGGTGACGCTGGAGGACATTATCGAGGAGATCGTTGGCGAGATCGCCGACGAGCACGATGTCGACATTCAGGGCGTCAAGCAGGAGGCGGACGGTTCCGTGGTCGTCGACGGCACCGTGCCGATCCGCGATCTCAACCGGGCGCTCGACTGGAACCTGCCTGACGAGGAAGCGACCACCATTGCCGGCCTGGTCATCCACGAGACGCAGTCGATCCCCGAGGAAAAGCAGGCTTTCACCTTCCACGGCAAGCGCTTCGTGGTGATGAAGCGCGACAAAAACCGGATCGCCAGAATCAGGATCAGGCCGGCGGGCGAATCTTAAAGGTACCGAGCAGGCCCGCCACATGACGCTCTTTGCCGAGCTTATGCCGCGATCTGGCTCGTAGACCGTTCGTGGATGGTCGCACCGGTTTGAGCGTCAACTGCGACCAGGCTGACCTCGTAGCCCCAGAGGCTGCGGACATGGCGCAGCGTCGCGTCACGGCTGGCCCCTTCGAGCACAACACCATCCTTTACCCTGTGTTGCAGCCGCAACTGCCGGTCGCCGAGCAGGTCGACATCAATCACCTGGATGTCCGGCCGATTCGCTCCAAGGTCGTAACTGTGGGCTAGCTGGGCGCGTATCTTGTGATAGCCACGTTCGTTGTGGATCGACGCGACTTCGAAATGCAGTTTGTCGGCTCCATCGCCAAGCACGAAGAACCGCCATTTTCGGATCAAGCTCGGGCTGAGGTACTGGCGGATAAAGGATTCGTCGCGGTGGTTGGCCCAGGCCTCAAGCAGGACCTCGCGCCAGTTGCCATGTCCTGCAATGTCCGGGAACCAGTCGCGGTCCTCCGCCGTCGGCTCGGTCGAAATGCGCTGTATGTCCTGCATCATGTCGAGGCCGAGGGCATAGGGATTGATGCCTGAAAACCGGGGATCGTCAAAGGCCGGCTGGAAGATCACGTTCGAATGGTTGCGCAGGATTTCGAGCATGGCACCTTCGCCGATCCGGCCACGATCGAATAGCATGTTCATGAGGGTATAATGCACGAAGGTGGCGCAGCCTTCATTCATGACTTGAGTCTGTCGCTGCGGGTAGAAATATTGCGCGATGACGCGGACGATCCTGATGATCTCGCGCTGCCAGGGTTCCAGGATCAGGCTGTTCTTCTCGAGGAAATAAAGGAGGTTTTCCTCGGGAAGGTTGAGCGATCTCTTGCGCTCCGCCATCCCTTGATCCTCATTGCCGGACTTGTTTTTGTTCTGCGACGGCGGCAGCGTGCGCCACAGATCGTTGTAGGAGCGCTCTTCGTATTCGAGGCGCTCGCGAAGCCCTTCGCGCTGTCGCTCCGACGAGAGCTTTGGCGGCCGGTGGTAGCGGAACACCCCTTGTTCCATCAGCGCATGGGCGGAATCGAGAATGGCCTCCACTGCTGCAAGGCCGTGCCGCTCCTCGCACCGGGCGATGTAGCCCTTGGCGAAGTCCAGATAACCCAGGATTGCCCCGGCGTCGGTCCATTGCTGAAACAGATGATTGTTCTTGAAGAAATGATTGTGGCCAAGCGCCGCGTGGGCCGTCACAAGGGCCTGCAACGCCATGGTGTTTTCCTCCATGAGGTAGACGATGCAGGGATTGGAGTTGATGACCAGTTCATAGGCCAGCCCCCGACCACCCTTACGGTAAAGAAGCTCCTGGTGAAGGAAATGTTTGCCGAACGACCAATGCCGATACATCAGTGGCATGCCGATAGATGAGTAGGCGTCGAGCATCTGCTGGGAGGAGATTATCTCCATCTGGACCGGGTAAGTATCGAGATACAACTCGTCGACCGCGATCGCCTCGATCTCTTCAAAAGCCCGCGATAATTTCTCGAAATTCCAGTCAGAACCGGAAAACAACAAATTCGTTTCGTTGGCTCGCCTGACCATCTCTCTCTCTCAAGCGCTCTTGATGGCCGCCGGCTGCCTGGCGAAGAGCCGGTGGAAGACCGGGTAAATATCCGCGGGAGCAGCGATGCGGCTCATCTGGAAGTTGGGCCATTTCAGCTCGATCGTACTGTAGGCGCGCCAAAGCGACGTCCCGTTTTCGGTAGCACCGAATATGTGGCTCTCGCGTTCGTCGATGATCTCGACATAGGCGAAATACTGGCACAGGCGCATGAGCTTGCCGTTCATGAGCTCTATGCATCGCTCGGAATCGGTGGTGAAATTGTCCCCGTCAGAGGCCTGCGCGGCGTAAATGTTCCACTCGCTGGCAGGATAGCGCTGGCCGATAATGCGGTGCATTTCGTCGAGCGCGGTGGAGACGATCGTACCGCCGCTCTGCGTGTTGTAGAAGAACGTGTCCTCATCCACTTCGTGCGCCTCATGGGTATGGCGGATGAAGACGATCTCCGTGCGTTCGTAGCGCCGTTTCAAGAACAGGTGCAGCAGCACGAAGAAGCGTTTGGCCAAGTCCTTTTCGCGTTGGCCCATCGATCCGGACACGTCCATAAGGCAGAACATGACGGCATTGGCATTCGGCACCGGCCGGGCGTCGAAGCGGTTGAATCGGATATCGACCGGATCGACAAAGGCAATTCGCCTGCGCCGTCGCTCCAGCCGGTCAAGCTCGTCGCGTAATTCCGCGATGCGCTGGCGCACCGCCGCGCCGGCCGGGGCCGACTCAAGCGTGACGATTTCCCGGAGGATCGCCTCCAGTTCCTGCTGCGTGGGGCGCCTCAGCGCAATGCGCCGGCCTAGGCTGTTGCGCATGGTGCGGCCGGCATTGATGTTGGTCGGGGAACCGGTTGCCGCGAAGCCGGCCCGGCGCGGCTTGAAGGCAAGGATTTCCTTGAGATTGAGCTTAACCAGGTCGGGCAGTTCGAGATCCTCAAAAAAGAGTTCGAGCACCTCCTCGCGTGACAGCACGAAACGAAAATCGTCTTCCGACGCCGTGTTTCCTGGCGACGACGCCGCGCCGCCCCCATGCGGCTTCGGGAGCAGGTCTCCAGGGGAAAAATGCCTGTTGCCCGGAAGGATGTGTCGGCGCCGTCCGCTGGCCCTGTCATCGTTGAAGCTCGGCTCGGCCGTTTTCCTTTCAGGCATGGGCACGGCGTGCTCGGTATCCACGTCGGCGATCCTGCCAGTGCGGATTTGATCGCGAATGCTCCGCTTCAACTCCTCGCGAGCACGCCTGAGGAAGCGCTGTCGATTGCCAAGGCTCTTGTCCTTGGGGTTCAGGCGACGGTCGATGAAGATCGGCATGGAACCATCCGGCTCTGTCAACCCGCCTTGTTCACCCGCATGTACCAGTCCACCAGCCGGCGTACCTGCCGTTCTGTGTAGCCACGCTCGATCATGCGCTGCACGAATTCGTTGTGGCGCTTTTCCGTAACGCTGTCTTGCTTGGAGCCGAAGCTGATCACCGGCAAGAGGTCCTCGACCTGTCCGAACATCCGCTTCTCGATGACCTCGCGCAGTTTTTCATAGCTGGTCCATGACGGGTTGCGGCCGTGGTTTCTTGCGCGAGCGCGCAGAGTGAACTTCACCACCTCGTTACGGAAGTCCTTGGGATTGGCGATGCCTGCCGGTTTCTCGACCTGCGAAAGTTCGTTGTCCAGGATCTCCCGGTTGAGGATCTGGCCGGTGTCGGGGTCCTTGTAGTCCTGGTCCTCAATCCAGGCATCCGCATAGGCGATGTAGCGGTCGAAGAGGTTCTGGCCGTATTCGCTATAGGACTCCAGATAGGCCTTCTGGATTTCGTGGCCGATGAACTCGGCGTAGCGCGCCGCAAGCTCCGACTTGATGAATTCAAGATAGGCCGCTTCCGTTTCCTTCGGGAACTGCTCCCGCTTGATCGCCTCCTCCAGAATGTACATCAGATGCACAGGATCGGCGGCCACCTCCTCATTATCGAAGTTGAATGTCTGCGAAAGGATCTTAAAGGCAAAGCGCGTGCTGACGCCCGTCATGCCTTCATCGACGCCGGCGGCGTCGCGATATTCTTGGACCGACTTTGCCCTGGGATCGACTTCCTTCAGATTTTCGCCGTCATAGGCGCGCATCTTGGTGTAGAGCGGCGAGTTGTCGTGCTCGGCCAAGCGCGTCGAAACTGCAAAGCGGCTGAGGATGTCCAAAACTTCAGGGGCACAGGGGCTGGCGGCCAACTCGCTCTCACGCAGCAATTTCTCATAGATCTGCCTCTCTTCGGTGATCCGCAGGCAATAGGGTACCTTGACCACCAGGATGCGATCGAGAAACGCCTCGTTGTTCTTGTTGCTCTTGAACTGTTGCCATTCCGACTCGTTGGAATGGGCGACGATGATCCCCTGGTAGGGAAAGGCGCCGAAATTTTCAGTGCCGTTGTAGCTGCCTTCCTGTGTCGCGGTCAGCAGCGGATGCAGAACCTTGATGGGTGCCTTGAACATCTCGACGAATTCAAGCAGACCTTGCGTGGTCCGGTTCAGGCCACCGCTATAGGAATAGGCATCGGGGTCGGACTGGCTAAAATTTTCCAATTGCCTGATGTCGACCTTGCCGACCAGGGCCGAGACATCCTGATTGTTCTCATCGCCAGGTTCGGTCTTGGCAATGCCGATCTGGCGCAGCCGCGAAGGCATCAGCTTGACGACGCTGAATTTGGAGATGTCGCCAGACAATTCGTCGAGGCGCTTGGCCGCCCATGGCGAAATCAATCCGTTCAGCCGGCGCCGGGCTATGCCGTATTTATCCTCTAGCAGATCACCCATGTGATCGGGATGGAACAGCCCAAGCGGCGACTCGAAAACCGGGCTGATCTGGTTGCCGACCTTCAGCGTGTAGATCGGGCGCTGCTCCATCAGTTTCTTCAGGCGCTCGGCCAGAGAGGATTTGCCGCCGCCGACCGGGCCGAGGAGATAGAGGATCTGCTTGCGTTCTTCGAGACCCTGCGAGGCATAGCGGAAATACCCGGCTATGCGCTCGATCGTATCCTCCATTCCATAGAAGTCGGAAAAATGAGGGTAGACCTTGAGGGTCCGATTCGAGAAAATGCGGCCGAGCCGCTCGTCTTTGCTGGTGTCAACCAGTTTTGGTTCGCCGATTGCGTCGACCATCCTTTCGGGAGCCGAAGCGTACATCGATTTGTCTTCCCGACAGGCAAGAAGATACTGTTGGATGCTGACCTCTTCGTCCGCCGCATTGGCATAAATTTCCGAAAAAAGATCGAAGACGTCGGATTGGGTTGCACGCATGATGTTCTGCCCTCGGAGCCGATCTGGATTCCAATCGCCTCATCACCTTCAACTGTCGGAAAGCATTGTTGGTTCCCTTCACATGAAGGAGAGTGGCTGCAATCCGGGTAGAAGGCTTGGGAGGAAACATTCGGAGTGGCTGGAATGGCGGGTTGCCCGGTGCTGCGGCGCTGATGGGCGGCGTTGTCGCCGGCCAGCTATCTCGATGGACACAAGCATCCGCCGACCTTCATCGCCTATTCGCGCGCCGAAGGCCGCGACGACCAATCGAAGGCTTTGCCAAACGCCTGCGCGCCATCGGCACTGAAGTGACGCTGTTCGACGGCAACGCCTACACGCATATGTCGATCAATCACGACTTCGGCGAGGACGGCGACGCGTTGACCGCCGCGATGCTGGCCTTCCTGAATGGACCGTCGGTTGATCCCCGATCCCCGCGAGGCGTCCTGGATCAGACCAAAAGCCCCGGCGGGACATTGCCGACCCGGCGGCTACAGGTGCAATTGTTCCTGAGTTGTCGATTGGGAAAGAAAATCATGAATGGCGCCGATCTGCTGTGCGACGTGCTCCTGGCCAATGACGTCACGGTCTGCTTCGCCAATCCTGGCACATCCGAAATGCATTTCGTTGCCGCACTGGACCGCAAACCTCAGATGCGCTGCGTGCTCGGCCTGTTCGAGGGCGTGGTGACCGGCGCCGCCGACGGCTATGCGCGCATGACCGACCGCCCGGCAGCAACGTTGCTGCATACCGGACCGGGTCTCGCCAACGGTTTGGCCAACATGCACAACGCAAGGCGTGCGCGCAGCCCGATGATCAACATTGTCGGCGACCATGCTTCCTACCATCTGCCGCTCGATGCCCCGCTGACCAGCGACATTGAAGGCCTGGCGTCGCCGATGTCGAACTGGGTTGGCCGCGTCAAGGGGCCGGCCGATATTGTGCCGGCCGCAGAGGCGGCTTTCCGCGCCTCACTCACGCCGCCTGGCGTCACGACCTTGATCCTGCCTGCGGATGCCGCCTGGGGCGAAGTTGCTGCGATTTCGCCTGGCAAGGTGAAGCTGGAGCCGCCGCCCGCCGTCGACATGGCTGTTGTGCGCACGATCGCCGAAGCAATCCGCGCCGCGCCGGGCCGTGTCGGCATGGTGGTGCGTGGGCAGGCGGCGCGCGCCGATGGACTTGAAATCGCAGGGAGAATGTCATCGGGAAGCGATGTCAGGCTGTTCAGTGAGGTTCTGATCGCCCGCATGCAGCGCGGCCGCGGGCGGTTCGCCCCGACCCGCATTCCCTATCCGGTCGATGCGGCGACGGCCATGCTCCGGGATATCGACTTGCTGGTGCTGGTCGGCGCCAAGGAGCCGGTTGCCTTCTTCGCCTATCCCGGCAAGCCCGGGCGGCTGGTTCGGGACGATTGCAAGGTGCTTTCGCTGGCGGCGCATGGCCAGGATCTGAAAGCGGCGCTGGAGGCGCTGGCTGCCGAGGTCGGCATCAAGCCGACGCAGCAATTCGCCGCCGCAACCGCCTTTCCAGACGAACCGACGCTGAGCGGCAGACTGACGGACGATGCCATCGCGCTGTCGGTGGCGCGCAAACTTCCGGCCAATGCCATCGTCTGCGACGAAGCGGTCACCTCGGCGAGACGGTTCTTCGCGCTATCCGCCTTTGCGGCGCCGCACGACTACATGATGGGTACGGGCGGATCGATCGGCGGCGGCATTCCGATGGCGACAGGAGCAGCGATCGCCTGCCCGGACCGCAAGGTGATCAATCTCGAGGCCGACGGCAGCGGCATGTACACGGTGCAGGGACTGTGGACCCAGGCCAGGGAAAAGCTTGACGTCGTGACCATCATCTTTTCCAACCGGACCTACGCCATCCTGCATGGCGAAATGAAGAATGTCGGGGTCAATGAGATCGGCGAGAACGCTAGGCGCATGCTCGATCTCGACCATCCGGCGCTGGACTGGGTTGCGCTGGCCAAAGGCATGGGCGTCGAGGCGGCCCGCGCCGACACGTGCGAGCGGTTCGACGCGCTGCTCGACAGTGCCCTGTCGCGTCCGGGACCGTTTCTCATCGAAGCGGTGATCTGAGGCGGAGAGACTTACCAACGGGTCTTTTCGCCGGGTGCAGCCGGTTCGATTGCCAGCGCATGGACGCCGGCTTGCAGCTCCGCTGCGAGCAATTCGTTGACGGCGCGGTGGCGGTCGATGCGGCTCATGCCGGCAAAGACGGATGAGACGATGCGGACGCGAAAATGCGTCTCGCCGGTGCCGTCATAGGCACCGTGATCGTCGGAGCCGTGGTGGTGATGACCGGCATGAAGGTGGCTTTCATTGACGATCGCCAGCCGCTCCGGCGAAAACGCCTTGTTCAGCTTGTCTTCCATCGTCGCCTGTATGGACATCGCCATCTCCCTTCACCATATCTGCAAGGCGTGATCGGGAAATCGGGATCGATCCCGCCGGGCCGCCTCAAAAATCGCCATTCGCCCTGCTTTATGCCGCGATTCAGCGGTTAGGGCGATGATCGCGAAAATGTCAATTCTTGTTTCGCACGTGCGAACAGCCCATAAATGGGTGAGATGAAACCGTACCCCAAATATTTCGAGAAAATTCGGGTCCGTCCCGACAAGGATGCGGAGCTGAAGTCGCACTCGCCGATCTGCCAGTGGGACGGCTGCAAGGAGGCCGGTACCCACCGGGCGCCGGTCGGACGCATGAAGGAAGGCGAGTATTTTCAGTTCTGCTTCGATCATGTGCGCGAATACAACAAGGGTTTCAACTACTTCTCCGGCGTGCCGGACACCGAGATAGCCCGCTTCCAGAAGGAAGCGATGACCGGCCACCGGCCGACATGGAAGATGGGCGTCGCCGGCGCCTCGACGCGCTCCTCGCCCGATTTCGCCCAGCAGCGTTCCGGTCGCGCCGGCTATTACAACCGCATGCGCGATCCCTTCGATCTGTTCAAAGGGCCGAAGGACCCGCGCGAGGCGCGCGAACGCAAGGCCAAGCCGCTTGAGGCCAAGGCGCTGGAAACGCTTGGCCTTGATACGAAGGCGACTGGCAAGGACATCAAGGCGCGCTATAAGGAACTTGTGAAGCGCCACCATCCGGATGCGAATGGCGGCGATAGAGGTTCGGAAGACCGGTTCCGCGATGTGCTGCAGGCCTATCGCGTGCTCAAGCAGGCGGGTTTGTGCTGAGCAACCTAACGGTTCGTGTCGTTTTCCAACTTTCATAAGGGTGGAAAAGGCTCTAAGACCGCCCCCGGACAAAATCGATTGCCGGCGAAATCAGGCATTTCGCCCGTGGAGACTTGGATAGAGATGAACAAGGTCGATCGCGACATCGCCAATTTGCCCGACACGACGGTGTCGGTGAAAGACAAATTCGGCTTCGAGTCCAAGATGGTGGTGCCGGCCTATTCGGTGACCTCGGAACATGTGCCGGACATCGATCCGGATTATCTGTTCGACAAGGCGACGACGCTGGCGATCCTTGCCGGCTTTGCCTACAACCGCCGCGTCATGGTGTCTGGCTATCACGGCACCGGCAAATCGACCCATATCGAACAGGTCGCCGCCCGCCTTAACTGGCCCTGCGTGCGCGTCAACCTCGACAGCCATGTCAGCCGTATCGACCTCGTCGGCAAGGACGCCATCGTCGTCAAGGATGGCCTGCAGATCACCGAATTCCGCGACGGCATCCTGCCCTGGGCCTACCAGCACAATGTCGCGCTCTGCTTTGACGAGTACGATGCCGGCCGTCCGGACGTGATGTTCGTCATCCAGCGCGTGCTGGAATCGTCGGGCCGCCTGACGCTACTCGACCAGAGCAGGGTCATCCGCCCGCATCCGGCGTTCCGCTTGTTTTCGACCGCCAACACCGTTGGCCTCGGCGACACCACCGGCCTCTATCACGGCACGCAGCAGATCAACCAGGCGCAGATGGATCGCTGGTCGATCGTCACCACGCTGAACTACCTGCCGCACGACAATGAGGTGAACATCGTGCTGGCCAAGGCCAAGCACTATCGCGACGGCAAGGGCAAGGACATCGTCAACAAGATGGTGCGCGTCGCCGACATGACGCGCTCGGCCTTCATCAATGGCGATCTGTCGACCGTGATGAGCCCGCGTACCGTCATCACCTGGGCCGAAAATGCCGAGATCTTCGGCAATATCGGCATGGCGTTCCGGCTGACCTTCCTCAACAAATGCGACGAGCTGGAGCGTTCGGTGGTGGCCGAGTTCTACCAGCGCGCCTTCGGCGAGGATTTGCCCGAGAGCGCCGCCAACGTGGTGCTGGGCTGAGCAGAGCCTCGATGGCGGGTCCGGGCGACAACACGCGCAACAAGTCGAAGACGGGGTCTGAAGCCGACAGCTTCAAGCGTGCCGTCACCGTCTGCATGCGCGCCATCGCCGGCGACAAGGAGCTCGAAGTCGGTTTCGCCAAGGACCGCCCGGCGCTCGCCGGCAGCCGCGCCCGTCTGCCCGAACTGCCGAAGAAAGCGTCCAAGACAGACATCGCGATTACTCGTGGCCTGGGCGATTCCATGGCGCTGAAGCGCGCCTGCCACGATCAGCGTATCCACACCAAACTGGCGCCGGAAGGCAAGCTGGCGCGCTCGATCTATGACGCCGTGGAACAGGCCCGCGTCGAGGCGATCGGCAGCCGCGCCATGCAGGGCGTCGCCGACAATATCGGCTCCATGCTGGAGGACAAATACGCCAAGGCCAACCTTGTCGACGTCAAGGACAAGGCCGACGCGCCGATCGAGGAAGCGCTGGCGCTGATGGTGCGCGAGAAGCTGACCGGGCGGCCGATCCCGAAGAGCGGCGAGCGGCTGGTCGAACTCTGGCGGCCCTGGGTCGAGGAAAAAGCCAAGGCCGATCTCGACGGACTGTCGGCCAAGCTTGGCGACCAGCAGGCCTTCGCCCGCGTCGTGCGTGAGATGCTGGCGTCCATGGAGATGGCCGAGGAACTCGGCGACGATCAGGAGACCGAAGACTCCGAGGACAATGACGACAACCAGCCGCAAGGCGAGGAGCAGAGCGAGGAGGGCGGCGAAGAGGATTCCGGCTCCGAGCAGTCGCAATCCGAGGATGCCGAGGCCTCGGCCGACGACGAACAGTCGTCCGAGACTGAGGCCTCCGACGCCACTGCCGACGATCTTTCCGACGATGACGATGCAGACGCCGAAACGCCGGGCGAGGCGCGCCGTAACAACAACCCCTTCGCCAACCTGCCGAAAGAGATCGACTACAAGGTTTTCACCACCGCCTTCGACGAGACCGTCGGTGCGGAAGAGCTGTGCGAGGAAGAAGAACTCGACCGGCTGCGCGCCTTCCTCGACAAGCAACTGGCCAATCTCTCCGGCGTCGTCGGCCGGCTCGCCAACCGGCTGCAGCGCCGCCTGATGGCGCAGCAGAACCGTTCCTGGGATTTCGACCTCGAAGAGGGGTATCTCGATCCGGCACGCCTGGTTCGTGTCGTCATCGATCCGATGCAGCCCTTGTCGTTCAAGCAGGAGCGCGACACCAAATTCCGCGACACGGTGGTGACGCTGGTGCTCGACAATTCGGGCTCGATGCGCGGCCGGCCGATCACGGTTGCCGCCACCTGTGCCGACATTCTGGCGCGCACGCTGGAGCGCTGCGGCGTCTCGGTCGAGATCCTCGGCTTCACCACGCGGGCGTGGAAGGGCGGACAGGCGCGCGAGAAATGGCTGAAGGACGGCAAGCCGCCGAACCCCGGCCGGCTCAACGATCTGCGCCACATCATCTACAAATCCGCCGATCATCCGTGGCGCCGCGCCCGGCGCAATCTCGGCCTGATGATGCGCGAGGGCCTGCTCAAGGAAAACATCGACGGCGAGGCGTTGTTATGGGCGCACAACCGGCTGATCGCCCGGCCCGAACAGCGCAAGATCCTGATGATGATTTCGGACGGCGCGCCGGTTGACGATTCGACGCTGTCGGTCAATCCTGGCAACTATCTCGAGCGGCACCTGCGCGCCGTCATCGAGCTGATCGAGACGCGCTCGCCGGTCGAGCTTCTGGCCATCGGCATCGGCCACGACGTCACCCGCTATTACAGGCGCGCCGTCACCATCGTCGATGCCGAGGAACTGGCCGGCGCCATGACCGAGCAGCTGGCCTCGCTGTTCGCCGAGGAAAACGTGCGCGATACACGCCGCGGCGGCTACCGGCGCGCCGGATGATTTTTTTGCGCGGCGGGTTTCGGCAGATGCTCTTCGCGGTCACTGCCTTGTCCGGCATGGCGTTTGCGCCGGCCATCGCCGCCGGCCCAAGCGCGGTCGAGCCGGTCGAAGTCTCGGCGCGGCCGATCACCACCTTCCATATCGGCAGCGCCGACAAGCAGTTTGGGCCGCTGGAATTCGTCGGCGGTCTTGAGATGAACTCGACGACGCGCGATTTCGGCGCGCTGTCGGCATTTCGGTTCGTCAAACCCGGTAGCGATTTCATCGGCGTCGCCGATACGGGCTTCTGGTTCTTCGGCTCGATCACCCATGATGCCGACAAGCGGCCGTCCGGCATCCAGAATTTCCGCATGCAGCAGATGGTCGATGAGAAGGGCCGGCCGATCGACAGGAAATGGGAAGTCGATGCCGAGGGCCTTGCAGTCAAGGACGGCATCGCCACCGTCGGCTTCGAGCGCGATCACCGCGTCGCCCAGTTCAAGATCGACCCCAGCAACATGACGGCGCCGTTCAAGCAACTGAACTTTCTGATTCCAGCCCGCGAACTGCGACAGAACCGCGGTTTCGAGACCGTCACCCACACCAATCCTAGCGGCCAGCACGAGGGCGGCCTCGTCGTGGTCTCGGAAAAGAGCTTGGACAAGGCTGGCAACATCTATGCCGCCATCATCGAAGGGCCGCACAAGGGCGTCTTCACGGTCAAGCGCAACGGTGATTTCGACATCACTGACGGCGCCTTCCTGCCGGATGGCGACCTGCTGCTTTTGGAGCGCAGTTTCTCGATGGCCGGCGGTGTCAGGATGCGGCTAAGGTGCATCTATGGCGAAAGCGTCGAGAAGGGCGCGGTTGCCGACGGGCCGGTGCTGATGGAAGCCGACATGGGCTACCAGATCGACAATATGGAAGGACTCGACGTCTGGACCCGCGATGACGGGGCGCTGATGGTGTCGCTGATCTCGGACGACAACCACTCGATCCTGCAGCGCAACCTCTATCTGGAATTCATCCTGCACCAGGATTGAGAGCCCTAAGGCTTGGTGGCGATCCAGATGACGTGGCGCGCGCCGCGCTTGCCATTGGCGCGCGTCTTCACCTCGTCCACGACAAAGCCCGCCTGCTTGAGCCTAAGTGTGAAGCCGGCATCGGGGCCTTGCGACCAAACAGCCAGCACGCCCCCGGGCCTGAGCGCTGCACGCGCCGCGCCGAGCCCGGCAGCGCCATAGAGGGCGTCGTTGCCCTTGTAGACGATGCCTTCGGGGCCATTGTCGACATCGAGCAGGATGGCGTCCCAGGCTGCCTTGTCGGATCTTATGATGTGCCCGACGTCGGCTTCGCGAACCGTCACACGGGGATCGTCGAGACAGCCGGCGAAGACCGCCTCCATGGGGCCGCGCGCCCAGGCGATGACGGCGGGGACAAGCTCGGCAACGGTGATGCCTGCGTCGGCGCCCAATTGGGCAAGCGCAGCGCGCAGCGTAAAACCCATGCCGAGGCCGCCGATCAGGATTTTCGGTTGGGCGCGGCCGCCGATCTTTTCACAGGAGAGCTTGGCCAGCGCTTCTTCGGAGCCGCTGAGGCGGCTGTTCATCAGCTCATTGGTGCCGAGCATGATCGAGAATTCGCTGCCGCGCTGCTTAAGGCGCAGTTCCTGTCCGCCGTCAGGCGTTTTGGCCGAGCCGAGCTGGACCCAAGGGATCACGGCCTAGACAGCCACGGCCGGCTGGCTCCAGTGGGCGGCGAGCAGCCGGTAGGGGATCAGGGCCACAACAGCGATGATCAGCTTCACCGAAAGGTCGCCCAGCGCCCAGGAGACCCAGCGCATGGTCTCGACCGGCAGCACGCCCATCAGCGGCGCCGTCTCCAGCGCAAAACTGTCGTTCGGGCCGGCAAAAGCGAAGGCGGCCGAAAAGGCGATGCTGAAGAACACCAGGGTGTCGAACACCGAGCCGACCAGCGTGCCGACGATCGGCGCGCGCCACCAGCTCTGCCGGCGCAACCGGTTGAACACGGTGACGTCGAGCAATTGCGCGCAAAGGAAGGCCGCGCCGGAAGCTGCGGCGATGCGCACCAGCCGGTCGGCTGATGTCTCGAACTCGATCAGGCCGTGGCGAAACAGGAAGGGCGGGACGAGAATCGAGCAGACCACCGCGGTCATGAAGCCGACAAAGACGATGCGGCGCGCCACCGTCGGGCCGTAGCGGCGGTTGGCAAGGTCGGTGACCAGGAAGGAGAAGGGATAGGTGAAGGCGCCCCAGGTCAGGATGTCGGCCAGCGACAGACCGCCGGCCTGACCCTGCATCGGGAACTGCACGAGGATGTTCGATACCACGACGACAAGCGCCATGGCGGCCACAAAGGGCAGATATCGCGAGAAGGAAGTCATTTTTTTATCCTGGGTAATGGAACCAGCCAGGCGCTAGCCGAAATCCGGATCGCGCTGCCTTGCAAGTTTTGAGCATCGGATTGCTCCGATGCTGCTGCCTTAGAAGTTTTGAGCATCGGATTGCTCCGATGCTCAGGGCGGTCGTCCCCCGCCTTGATATCGTTAAGCGGCGGGCTGGTCGGCCAGCTTCTTGGCGATCTGCTTCTTCAGCAGCCGCGCGCGCTGCGACAATTCCTTGGCGTCGGCCTTGGCCAGGAAGGCGTCGAGGCCGCCGCGATGCTCGACCGAACGCAGCGCGTTGGCCGAAATGCGCAGGCGCACATTCTGGTTCAGCGCTTCCGAAATCAGCGTCACATTGACGAGGTTCGGCAGGAAGCGGCGCTTGGTCTTGTTGTTGGCGTGGCTCACATTGTTGCCGGTCTGGACTGCCTTGGCAGTGAGTTCGCAGGTGCGGGACATGGTTCTAACCTTCAGTTCTGTCTAGCCTGCCAAACCTTGTTCGCCCGCGCCGGGTGGCGCGCGGTTTCAGTCAGGCGGCCTTATGGAAAAGTTGGCGTTCCATAGTTGCATTTCGCCAATGCGTCAAGCTCCGGCTTGCCCACGACTGTGACGAGCGTTTCACATAAAGGCCGGAATTCAGCCTATAAGCGGTCGGACAGGGACATTTCGAGCCGGAGTCGCCCGCTTCCGGTTAAAAAATCAAGGACCGAGCCCGCCATGCTTCGCCCGTCACATGCCGTTGTCGCCATACTTGTCGCGGCTTTGCCGACATCAATCCTTGCCGCCGCGCCCGCAGCCACCGCACAGTCCTTCAAGGGCGAATACACGGTGTCGTTCCTCGGCCTTTCCGTGGCCAAGGCGACATTTTCCAGCCACTACGAAGGCGATAGCTATTCCATAGAGGGCACCGTCTCCAGCGCCGGTCTCGCCACCTTGTTCGACGACACGAGCGGCACGATCTCGTCAAAGGGCAAGATCCTGGGCAAGCAGATGCAGCCGCAGGTATTTCGCGCCGATTATAAGTCCGGTAAGAAGGCTTCCATGGTCGATATCCGCTTTGCCAATGGCGCGGTGACCGCCACCCAGGTCATTCCCGAACCGAAAAAGCGCAATCCCAAAAACTGGATACCGCTGGGCAGCAACGATCTGGCATCTGTGCTCGATCCCATGGCGGCTACCGTTATCCATGCCGACAGCCTCGACCAGGTCTGCGGGCGCAAGGTGAAATTCTATGACGGCGAGATGCGCGCCGACCTGACGCTGACCTACGCCTCGAAAGGATCGATCTCGGTCAAGGGCTACAAGGGCGACACCGTTACCTGCAAGATGAGCTTCGAGCCGGTGGCAGGCTACCGCAAGGGCCGCAAGGCGCTGAATTACCTGAAGAAGAAGAGCCAGATGATGGTGACGTTTGCACCGCTCGGCCAAACCGGCATATATGCGCCGATCCACGCCACGGTCGGGACGCAGATCGGCACCTTGACTGTCAGCGCGGGGCGGTTCGAAGCTACTGAATAGACGCGCCCACCCGAATAGAAATGGGGCGAGTCGCCGGAGACGGGCATGGGGCGCGCAACACTGATCGGTTTCTCGGCGGTCGCCATGTGGGCGCTGCTGGCGTTGCTCACCGATGCGTCGGGCGCCGTGCCGCCATTCTTGCTCTCGGCCATCACCTTCACCATCGGCACCGCGGTCGGGCTGGTTGCCCGGCTGTTCATGCCGGCGACCGATAAAAGCCTGAAGATCCCACGCCAGGTCTGGGTGATCGGCATTGCCGGACTGTTCGGCTACCATTTCTTCTATTTCACCGCGCTGCGCAACGCGCCGGCGGTGGAGGCAAGCCTGATCGCCTATCTGTGGCCGCTGCTGATCGTGCTGGGATCAGCGCTGATGCCGGGCGAGAAGCTGGCCTGGAACCATGTCGTCGGCGCGCTGCTCGGGCTCGCCGGGACCGTGCTGATCGTCACCAAGGGTGGCGGCCTCGCCTTCGATGCTCGCTACACCTTCGGCTATGCGATGGCGGCCGTCTGTGCGCTGCTGTGGTCGTCCTATTCGCTGCTGTCGCGGCGCTTTCCGGCGGTGCCGACCTCAATCGTCACCTGGTTCTGCGCCGCCACGGCAGCCCTGTCCCTCATCTGCCATCTTCTGCTGGAAAAGACGGTGCTGCCCGATGGCCCCGGCCAGTGGCTGGCGGTGGTTGGTTTGGGGTTGATGCCGGTGGGTGCCGCCTTCTACGCCTGGGATATCGGCGTCAAACGAGGCAATATCCAGGTGCTCGGCGCGGCAAGCTATGCGGCGCCACTGCTGTCGACATTGGTGCTGATCGCGGCGGGCGTTGCCGAGCCGTCGCTGCGTATCCTGGCGGCCTGCGTACTGATCACCGGCGGCGCGGCGCTGGCGGCGAAATCGTTGTTCCTGCGCAAGGCGGCAACTGGCGGGGCAAGCGCATGACGATGCCGTTTGCCGGCGGCATCGACGCCAACGCAAATGCAACATTGATTTTTTCGCTGGTGGCGGCGGTGATCTACGCCTTCACCCTGGACATGCGGCCGACGCTGGCCCACTCGGCGGCAAAGACGCTGGCCGTGGCCATGCTTGCGGCGCTGGCCTTCATGCAAGGTGGGCCGCTGTTGCTCGTCTCTGCGCTGGCGCTCAGCGCCGTCGGCGATGCCTTCCTGTCGCGTGACGGCGAAAAGGCCTTCCTCGGCGGGCTGGCCAGCTTCCTTGCGGCGCATGTCCTCTATGTGCCGCTCTTCCTGCTCGGCGGCGGCGGGCTGGATGTGCTCAGCACCGAGACATGGCGCGGCGCCATCGCGCTTGCCATGGCGGCCTTCGCAGTCGTCATGCTGGCGGCGCTCTGGCGCCGTGTCAGTCCCGGCCTGCGGGTGCCGATCGCCATCTATATCGCGGCCATTCTGGCGATGGGCATCTCGGCGTTGACGCTCGCCAATCCGTGGGTCATCGGCGGCGCTGTTATGTTCATGGCATCGGACGGGCTGCTTGCCACGGAGAAATTCCTGGTTCCGGCAATAGCACCCTATCGCGCCGGCATCCGTTATGCGGTCTGGGTGCTCTACTATGCCGCCCAGCTCTGCATAACTCTTGGTTTTCTTCTGGCCTAAGGCTGCCAGCCCGGCTCGGCCATTTCAAACGCGGCGAAGTCGAAGCCCGGCGCCACGGTGCAGCCGACCAACGTCCATTCGCCGAGGCTGCGCGCCGATTGCCACCAGCCGGCCGGCACGACGATCTGCGGCCGCTCGCCCGCCGCAAGCTCAATGCCGAGCACCTGCTCGATCACCTGGTTAAGCATTGGACTACCTTCCTCGCACATCGACAGCGCCAGCGGCGCTCCGGCATGGAAGTGCCAGACCTCGGCCGCGTCCTTGACCCGGTGCCAGGCCGAAATCTGGTCCTGTTCAAGGAGGAAATAGATCGCCGTCGAATGGCCGCGCCCGGCGCCGTCGCGAAAGGTCTCGGCATACCAGCCGCCTTCCGGATGTGGCTTGAGGCCGAGCGTGGCGATGATTTCAGCGGCGCTGGTCATGGCTGATCCCGGAACGATGCTCAGAAATTGTCCTTGCGCTTGCGGATTTCCGCGAACACTTCGGCGTCGGAGGCCGCCTCCATACCGAGATGCTTGCGGATGGCCGGGTCGTGCCAGCGCAGGAACGGATTGGTCGACAATTCCTCGCCGATCGTGGTCGGCAGCGTCGCCTTGTTGTCGGCGCGCAGGGTCTCGATCTTGGCGGCGCGTTCTTTCAGCGCCGAATTGGTCGGGTCGACGGTCAACGCAAAGCGGGCGTTCGAAAGCGTATACTCATGGCCGCAATAGATGACCGTGTCGGCCGGGAGTGCGGCGAGCTTCTTCAGCGACTCATACATCACCGGCGGCTTGCATTCGAACAGCCGGCCGCAGCCGAGCGCGAACAAAGTGTCGGCGGTGAACGCCACTTTCGAGGCCGGAAAATGATAGGAGACATGGCCCGCAGTGTGGCCGGGCGTGGCGATGACATCGATCCGCTCACCGCCGAGATGGACGACCGAGCCTTGCCCGACGGTCTCGTCGATGCCGGGGATCTTTTCCTTTTCCGCCTCCGGTCCGACGATGCGCAGCTTGAAGCGCTCCTTCAGCGCCAGATTGGCCTCGACATGGTCGACATGGTGGTGGGTGGTCAGGATCATCGTCGGCTTCCAGCCGGTACGCTCGATAGCGGCAATGATCGGCGCTTCTTCGGGTGCGTCGATAATGGCGGTCTCGCCGCTTTTCGGGTCATGCACCAGCACGCCGAAATTGTCGCTGCGGCACATGAACTGTTCGATTTCGACGGGCATTGGCATCTCTCCATCTGTTGGCGCAGACATAGGGCGCTTGGCCGCCGATGTCACTCTAGCTTTGCAGAACGTGGGGGCTTTGTTGAACTTGGGCGGCATCGCAGCTACCGTCCCGCGCATGCATTCCGATATCGTCGATCTCCGCTCCTTCTATTCGACCACGCTCGGCCGCCTGGCTGAACGCTCGATCACCATGGCGCTGTCCTCAATATGGGCAACAGTGCCCAATGAGCGGCTGGTCGGGCTCGGCTATACCTTGCCGTGGCTGGAGCGGTTCGGCACCGATGCCGAGCGGGTGTTTGCCTTCATGCCTGCTACGCAAGGCGCCGTCGTCTGGCCGGCGAACGGGCCGACGGCTACGGCGCTGGTCTTCGACGAGGAATTGCCGCTGGTCGATTCCTGCATCGACCACATGCTGCTCGTGCATTCGCTCGAACATGTCGAAAACCCGCGCGAGACGCTGAACGAGATCTGGCGGGTGCTGTCGCCGGCAGGGCGCGTCGTCATCGTCGTGCCCAACCGGCGCGGTGTCTGGGCGCGGTTCGAGCACACGCCGTTCGGCAATGGCCGGCCGTTCTCGCGCGGCCAGCTGACAGAATTGCTGCGCGAGGCGAATTTCACACCGGCTTCCTGGTCCGACGCGCTGTTCTTCCCGCCATCGCCGCGGCGCTTCATGATGCGGTTCCACAATGTGCTGGAGCGCGCCGGCCGGCGGTTCTGGCCGATCTTTTCCGGCGTCATCGTGGTCGAGGCGCAGAAGCGGCTCTATCAGGGCGTGCCGGTCGCGCAGCGCGCCTCGCGCCGTGTCTTCGTGCCGGTACTGTCACCGCACGGTGCGACGCGGCTTGGCCGCCGGGCGGAAGGGGTGACATCGACGACGCGTCAGGTGACACCTTCGTGATCATCATGAAAACTGGTGTTGCGTGGGTTTTTCCCACCTATCTGTCGCAGATGCATTCGCGGTCCGTTTGAGCGGCGGATGCCTTCAAGTCTCTCCATCTGGTTCAGCAACGCTTCTGAACGCAAGGACCTCGTGCATGGCTGATCAACCGGACAAGTCCGCCACCGCTCAGCCGGCAACCGTCGAAGCCAGCAGCCTGCGCGATCAGGTGGCGACGATCAAACGGGCGCTGGTAGGCTCACCGGTGCGCAAGTGGCTGGTCTGGACGTCGGTCGGCATTATGGCGGTCATCGTCGCCACGTCGATCGGCCAGGTTCTGCTCAACCGCTGGAACCAGCCTTTCTACGATGCGCTGGCGCGTCGCGACATGGCGGCCTTCCTGCATCAGCTGATGATCTTTGCCGTGATTGCCGGCACGCTGCTCCTGCTCAACATCGCTCAGACCTGGCTCAACCAGATGATCCGGCTGAAGCTGCGCGAGGCGCTGACGCTCGACCTGATCGACCAATGGATGCGGCCGGCGCGGGCCTTCCGGCTCGCCAATGCCGGCGCCATCGGCGTCAATCCCGACCAGCGCATGCAGCAGGATGCCGCGCATCTGTCCGATCTGTCGACGGACCTCGGCGTCGGCCTGCTGCAATCCTTCATCCTGCTGGTGTCGTTCGTCGGCGTGCTTTGGCAACTCTCGTCGGGCTTCGTCTTCCACATCAACGGCTGGTCGCTGGCGATACCGGGCTACATGGTCTGGGCCGCGTTCCTCTATGCCGGCATCGCCTCCTGGCTGAGCTGGCTGGTCGGGCGGCCGCTGATCCGCCTCAACAGCGACCGCTACACCCGCGAGGCCGAGCTGCGTTCCGGGATGGTGCGCGTCAACGAGAATGTCGACGCCATCGCGCTCTATCACGGCGAAGCCGATGCCAAGAGACGGCTCGAAATCGACCTTGGCACGGTGCTGGGCGCGATGCGAAACATCTACAAAGCGCAGATCAACCTTTCCTGGGTGACCGATACCTATGGCTGGATCACCGTGGTGGCGCCGATCCTTGTGGCATCGCCGGTCTATTTTTCAGGCGATATCAGCTTTGGCGGGTTGATGATGGCGGTCGGCGCCTTCAACCAGGTGCACTCGTCGCTGCGCTGGTTCATCAACAATATCGGCGGCATCGCCGACTGGCGCGCCACGCTGATGCGCGTTGCCGACTTCCGCATTGCGCTCGATGAAACCGATGTGTTGCACGACAAGGAAAAGCGCATCGAATTCGGCGATAACGCCAATGGCAGCCTGACCTTCGAGAAGCTCCAAGTGGCCTCGCCGGAGGGCCGCACCAAACTTTCAGACAGCCATGTCGAGATCCATCCCGGTGAGCGCGTCATGATCACCGGCGACCCAGGCGCCGGCAAGACATTGTTCTTCCGCGCCATTGCCGGCCTTTGGCCCTGGGGCAGCGGGCGGATCGGCTTGCCGGCCGGAGAAACGCCGATTTTCGTGCCGCGTGTTCCGTATTTTCCTGCCGGCACGTTACGCGAAGTGCTGCATCCGAATGGCTCGGCGCCGGCTGGCGATGCTGATTTTGGGGCGGTGCTGGCCGAGGTCGGCCTCGAGCGGCTGTCATCCTCGCTCGACCGTTCCGCACGCTGGGAGCGGGAACTCAACGATGACGAACAGCGGTCGCTGGCCTTCGCCAGGCTGGCCTTGCGGCAGCCGAAATGGGTGATCATCGACGAAGCGATGGACGCGTTCGATGGTCCTTCGCTGCGAAGGGTACTGTCCATGCTGGAGAAACGCCTGCCGGAAACCGCGATCCTCAACATCGGGCGCGGACTGCACAATGGTCATTTCTTTCCACGCGCATTGAACATCGTGAAGGATACGGGTGCTGCGCCATTGAAACCCGCCCGAGTCAGGACCGGCGCCATCGACCCGCCGCCGAAAGCGGCCGTGCGGCGAAAGAAGTAGAAGGGGCTTTATTTCGCCGCGATCGCGGCGAAGATTCACGGGTCGAAACATCCGTGGTGCGGCCATGCTCGATGCGCTCAGCCTGCTTGCCTGCCTTGCCTGCACCACGCCCGTGGCTGCCCCGGCCGTTGCCGTGGATGTCGAACTGGTGCTGGCCGTCGACATATCACAGTCGATGGACGAGAGGGAGTTCGCGCTGCAGCGCGCTGGCTATGTCGAGGCGCTCAGGCATCCCGATTTCATCAAGGCCGTGCGCTCGGCAACCACCGGGCGCATCGCGCTTGCCTATTTCGAATGGGCGGGCGTCGTGCGCGAGGATGGCGTCATCGCCTGGCAGGTGATCGACAGCGCAGAGAGCGCCAACGCCTTCGCCGACAGAATAGAAGCGCGGCCGTTCCGCAGCTTTCGCGGCACCTCGATTTCCGGTGCGCTTGCCTTCGGCGCCGGGCTGTTCGAGGGCACGGGGTTCGATGCGCCACGCAGCGTCATCGACATTTCCGGCGACGGTCCCAACAACACCGGGCTGCCCGTCGCCACGACACGCGATGCGGCGGTGGCCAAGGGCATCGTCATCAACGGCCTGCCGATCCTGATCAGCCCGTCGCCGACGTTCAGCCATCTCGACCAGTATTATGACGACTGCGTCACCGGTGGGCCAGGCTCCTTCGTGTTGCCGATCTATGCGGCCTCGGAATTCGCCACCGCCATACGCCGCAAGCTGATCCTGGAGGTGAGCGGCATCGCCGATGCGACCGTGGTCCCGATCGATGCCGCCGCACCCATGGACTGCCTACAGGGCGAACGCGACCGGCGGCTATATTCCGACCCATATCTGCCGGAACTCGACAAATGAGGTTTGAGGCAGTTCGGAGGGGAAAGCCGCTGCGCGGCTTGTCGGCAAACTTCAGGCCGGCCGTGCACCGTATTTGTCGCGAAATTCGGCATAGAGATCGCGGCGCCAGCGCCGGCCGCCGACATAGCCACGCAACAGCTGCGGCAGCGAATAGCCAAGCGCCTTCGACGACCGGTTGGCCATATAGCCGGAGAACGCCTGCGAAACCCTGCCCTTGAGTGCATCGGCGATGAGCTGCCGGGCGATCATGTAAGGCGGAATGTAGGGGTAGCGGTCGGCGATATAGGGGTGCTTGTCGATCAAGCTCGCATAGGCTTCGACATAGCCGTCCCGGCGACCGGAGATCGAATTCTCCGAGTTGTACTTTTTCCAGTCGATCACTTCGGACAGCTGCGCGCCGCTGCGACGGGCAAAGCGCAGCAACAATTCGCGATCCTGCATGCGCGTGACGTCACTGTCGTAGCCGCCGATGGCCAGCAGCGACTCGCGCCGGGCGGTGATTGCCGACCCGGCAATGAAGATGGTCTGCGCGACAAGGGCCCGCTCCAGCGAGTCGCGGCTCAGCAGCGCCTCGCGGTTGACGCAGTTGGTGCGGCGATTGCCCTTCAGCGACACGAAGGAACTGATCAGCACTTCGAGTGAGGGATTGTTGTCGAACTGCTCCAGCGTCCGCGCCAGGCGATCCGGCAAATAGACGTCGTCGGAATCGAGGAATGTCACCACCGGCGCCTGCGCCCGCTCGATGCCGGCATTGCGGGCGGCATTGGCGCCGCGCCATTTCGAGCCAACATAGATCAGCCGTGGATCGCGGATTTCGGCAAGTGCGGCTGCCGTACCGTCGGTCGAGCCGTCATCGACGACAATGTGTTCGAACCGGGGAAAATTCTGCGCCAGCACGCTCTCCACGGCGCGCACCACCTTGCTGCGGCGATTGTGCGTCGGTGTGATCACCGAGATCAGCGGAGCGAGGTCGGTTGCCTTGGACATGTTGCTTCGATTGTGCCCCGAAATGCCTGGAGGCCGGAGGTTTTGATGGTCGCCGTCCAAGCCTTACCCCGGGATGGCATTCGATTCGACGCTACAAAAAACCAGCGGCAATGTCATCACAAACTGTTGAGCCAGGACGCCGTAAGCCGGCCGATTACCCCAGACGTAATCGACCGATGGCCATCATGTCTGCAGATTGCGCCAACGAAGCCGGTCGTCGGGCTTCGATCTCACAGGGAGTTCAGCCGTGGCCGCCTACGCCGTCGCCCATATGCGTCAAGTCACAATGGGCCCGCAGATTGTCGAGTATCTGCAGAGGATCGACGCCACATTGGAGCCGTTCGGCGGCCGCTTCCTTGTCCACGGCGGCGACATGGACGTGGTCGAAAACGAATGGCCCGGGCATCTGATCGTCATCGAGTTTCCGGACAGGGCGCATGCGTGGGGCTGGTACGATTCATCAGCCTATCGGGAGATTCTGGCCTTGCGCACCGACAACTCCCACGCCGATGTGATCATCGCCGATGGCGTTCAGCACCCGCACAAGGCGACGGACGTGCTGGAATAGGGGCAAACTACCGCTTCAGCAAGAACACCGCTTGCTGGCCGAAGAAATTCCAGAACCACCATGGCATCGACAGTCCGATCTTCTGGCCGTTGCCGTCGAGCGCGGTGGCTTTCTCGACCGAAGCGCCGAGTTCCTCGACCAGATTGACGAAGTCGCGGATGGTGCAGAAATGGATGTTGGGCGTGTCGTACCAGGAATAGGGCAGGTCCGCGGTCACCGGCATCCGGCCATTGACGAACAGCGACAGCCGCACCCGCCAGTGGCCGAAATTGGGGAAGGAGACGATGGCGCGGTTGCCGATTCGCAGCAGCTCGTCGAGCACCAGCTTCGGGTTGCGGGTCGCCTGCAGCGTCTGAGACAGGACGACGAAGTCAAAACCCTTGTCTGGATAGAATTCGAGGTCGGTATCGGCATCGCCCTGGATGACCGAGAGACCGCGCGCCACGCATTCATTGACGCCGCGCTGTGACAGCTCCAGCCCGCGGCCGTCGACCTGCTTGGTCTCCTGCAGGAGTTCGAGCAGCAGGCCGTCGCCGGAGCCGACATCGAGCACCCGCGACTGCGTCGGTATCAGGTTGGCCACGACTTCGAGGTCGACGCGCTGGCTGCCATTGACGCTCATGAGGCGAGCCCCCTTGCGCGGGCCGCCGAGCCGATGAAGCCCTTGATGGCGGCAAACAGTTCGGGTTCATCGAGCAGGAAGGCATCATGGCCGCGGTCGGTGTCGATCTCGACGAAGGAGACGGAGGCGCCGGCGGCGTTGAGCGCATGCACGATCGAGCGGCTCTCCTCGGTCGGGAACAGCCAGTCCGAGGTGAAGGACACCAGGCAGAAGCGGGTCTTGGTCCCGGCAAAGGCATCTGCCAACCGGCCGCCATGGTCGGCGGCGAGGTCGAAATAATCCATCGAACGGGTCATGTAGAGGTAGGAGTTGGCGTCGAAGCGGTCGACGAATGTCATGCCCTGGTGGCGCAGATAGCTTTCGATCTGGAAATCTGCGTCGAAACCGAAGGTCAGCGCTTCGCGGTCCTGCAGATTGCGGCCGAATTTCCGATGCAGGGCGGCTTCCGACAGATAGGTGATGTGGGCGGCCATGCGCGCCACGGCGAGCCCCTTTTCCGGGCGCTTGCCGTGCTCGAAATATTTGCCGCCATGCCAGTCCGGATCGGCCATGACGGCCTGCCGGCCGACCTCGTGGAAGGCGATGTTCTGCGAGGAATGGCGTGCGCCTGTGGCGATCGGCAGGGCCGAGAAGACGCGCTCGGAATAGCACGATGCCCATTCCAGCACCTGCATGCCGCCCATCGAGCCGCCGAGCACGCAAAACAGCTTTTCGATGCCGAAATGGTCGACCAGCATCAGTTGCGCCCGCACCATGTCGCGGATGGTGATGATTGGCAGGTCGAGGCCGTAGGGCTTGCCGGTGGCGGGATTGGTCGAGGCCGGACCCGTGGAGCCGAGGCAGCCGCCGATGACGTTGGAGCAAATGACGAAGAAGCGGTTGGTGTCGATGATCTTGCCGGGACCGATCAGCACTTCCCACCAGCCGGGCTTGCCGGTCACCGGATTGGTGCTGGCGACATGCTGGTCGCCGGTCAGCGCGTGGCAGACCAGGATGGCGTTGGTGCGGGCATCGTTGAGGGCGCCATATGTCTGGTAGGCGATCTGGAACGGCGACAAAAGCGTGCCGGCGTCGAGCTTCAGCGGCTTGTCAGGGCCAAAACGCAACACAGGGCTCGACGGGTTGTCGGCCTCGTTGTTGGTTTTTGTAGCGCGGAGCGCGGCCATGTGACTCTCCTTGCCCGCCGTCAGGCAATAAAAAACCGGCAGTGCGATCGCAAAGCCGGTTACGTCACGCAAACGGCCCTTTAGCGAGTTGTTTAACGTGGCTGCAAGCCGACCGGCCAAATCACCACGGAACTGTTGCGTTCTTCTAGAACTCGTGCGGCCCGGCGTCAACGGCCAGCTATTGCCCGCCTCTCGACATTCGCGGCTACGGCTTGTATTTCCGCTGCGGCCTCCGGACGGAGGCATTCTCGATGGATTTGCGACATGGACAAGACAGCGGACAAGGCACGGCCGACGCCCCGCGCGGGCATTATGGACATCGACGCCTATGTGCCGGGCAAGAGCACGGCACCGGCCGGCGTCGCCAAGGTCCATAAATTGTCGTCGAACGAGAACCCGCTCGGCCCGTCGCCGAAGGCGATCGAGGCCGCGCGCGAAGTGGCTGGCAAGCTCGATGTCTATCCCGACGGCACCGCCCGCCGGCTGCGCGAGGCGATCGCCGAGGTGCATGGCCTCAACCCGGCAAACATCATCTGCTCCAACGGTTCCGACGAGATTTTGGGCCTGCTGGCGCAGACCTATCTGGCGCCAGGCGATGAGGCGATTTTTACCGAACATGCCTTCATGGTCTACAAGATCTACATTCAGTCGGCGGGGGCCAAGCCGGTTCCTGTGAAGGAAACCGAGGAGCGCGCCGACGTCGACGCGATCCTGGCCGCGGTGACGCCGCGGACCAAAATCATCTTCCTCGCCAATCCCAACAATCCGACCGGCACCTATCTGCCGTTCCAGGAGGTCCGCCGCCTGCATTCCACGCTCCCGGGCAACGTGCTTCTGGTGCTCGACGCGGCCTATGCCGAATATGTCAGGCGCAATGACTACGAGGCCGGCATCGAGCTGGCGGGCAGCGCACAGAATGTGGTCATGACCCGCACCTTCTCCAAGCTCGGCCTTGGCGGCGCGCGCATCGGCTGGATGTATGGCCCACTGCACATCGTCGATGCCATCAACCGTATCCGCGGCCCTTTCAACGTTAACGCAACAGCGATCGAGGCCGGCATTGCCGCCATCCGCGACCGCGCCCATGTCGAGCGCAGTTCGTTGCACAACGAGACCTGGCTTACCTGGCTGAATGAAGAGCTGACGAAGCTTGGGCTCAGGGTGACGCCCAGCGTCGGCAATTTCGTCCTCATCCACTTTCCCGACGACAAGAAGCATTCGGCTGAGGCGGCGGACGACTACCTCACCCAGCGCGGCTATATATTGCGGCGCGTTACCGGCTATGGCTTTCCCAATGCGCTGCGCATGAGCGTCGGCACCGAAGAAGCCAATCGCGGCGTTATCGACGCCCTCACGACGTTCCTGAAAAGCTGAAACAATGACATCACCGATGTTTGAAAAGATCGCGCTGGTCGGCATCGGCCTGATCGGCTCGTCGCTGGCCCGCGTTATCCGCCGCGAGGGCCTGGCCCGCCATGTCGCCATCGCGACGCGCAGCCCGGCCACGCTGGCGCGGGCGAAGGAGCTCGGTCTTGGCGAGAGCTACACCACCGGCGCCAGGGAAGCGGTCCGCGACGCCGACCTGATCATCGTCTCGGTGCCTGTGGGATCGTCGGGCGAGGTGGCGCAAGAGATCGCGCCGGGGCTGAAAAAGGGCGCCATCCTCACCGATGTCGGTTCGACCAAGGCCTCCGTCATTGCGCAAATGCAGCCCTATGTACCGGACGGCGTGCACTTTATTCCGGGGCACCCGCTGGCAGGTACGGAGAAATCGGGCCCGGATGCGGGTTTCGCCGACCTGTTCGAAAACCGCTGGTGCATCTTCACGCCGCTGCCGGGAACCGATCCGGCCGCGCTGGAAAAGCTGTCGGAATTCTGGCGGCGCTGCGGCTCCAACATCGACTCGATGGACCCGCAGCATCATGACATGACGCTGGCCATCGTTTCGCATCTTCCGCACATCATTGCCTACAACATCGTCGGCACGGCCGACGATCTGGAATCGGTGACCAAGTCGGAAGTGATCAAATATTCGGCTTCCGGTTTCCGCGACTTCACCCGTCTGGCCGCCTCCGACCCGACCATGTGGCGCGACGTGTGCCTGCACAACAGGGATGCCATCCTGGAAATGCTGGCGCGCTTTTCGGAGGACCTCGCCTCGCTGCAGCGGGCGATCCGCTGGGGCGACGGCGACAAGCTGTTCGACCTGTTCACCCGCACCCGGGCCGTTCGCCGTTCGATCATCGAGGCCGGCCAGGATATCGACGTGCCGGATTTCGGCCGGCAGGCGGTCGAGCACCCGGTGAAAAGTTAAATCTGTTTCAGACGGGCCAGGTCGCCGCGACCATGGCCATTGTCTCGGCCCGGTCCGGCGCGCCCAGCCGGCCGCCGAAGCGCTGGCATTTGAGCGCGGCCGCCGCGCTGGCAAAGCGCAACGCGTGCTCGACCGACATGGCCTCAGCAAGTCCAACGGCAAAGGCGCCGTGGAAAACGTCGCCGGCGGCCAGCGTGTCGACCGCCTTGACCTTCGGCGCCGCGATGTGGCGCACGCATCCGGCGGACCGGTCATGCCACCAGCTTCCCGAGGCGCCGCCGGTCACCGCCACGAAGGCGTCTGTGCGGCTGGCGAGGTCGGCGCAGGCGGTTTCGGGATCCAGCGCGTGGCCGCAGACAATGCGTGCAGCCGTCTCCGAAGCGACGATGTGCGACGCCAGCGGCAACAGATGCTCCAGCACCTCCAGCGGCGCCGTGTCGGCGTCGAGGATTGCCGGGCAACCGGCGTCGCGCGCGGCGGTCAAGGCAAGAGCGGCGGCGCCCGGCCAGCGCACATCGACCAGCACGGCATCGAAGCCGGAAAGATCGGCGACAGGCACCGCCTCGGGGTCGGCCTGCGCCTTTGGGTCGTAGAAGGGCACGATGATGCGCTCGCCATGAGCGTCGACCAGGATCGCGGCCAGCGCCGAGCGGGCGCCTTCGACGCGGCGGACAAAGCCGCAATCGACGCCCTCGGCCTCGATGCCGGCCAGCAATTGGTCGCCGACGGCATCGTCACCTGCACTTGCCCACAGGAACACCTCGGCGCCGAGACGGCGGGCGGCGCAGGCAGCACTTGTCGCCATGCCCGAGGCGATCTGGATGCCGTCCGAGGCGATGAACTTGCCCTGATGCGTGGGCAGGGTTTCGACGCGCAGGATGGTATCCAGCGTCAGCGCGCCAACGCTCAGCAGTTTCACCGGTCGGTTCATGCGTCGGCTTGCTCGAGCATGATCTCTCCCCAAAAGCCGTTCCCGCTCTTTGCGATCATGCTCTATCTCTTTGTTTTAACGGAATTCCGGACGGAAAACCGCTCACACTTTTCTTGGAATTGCTCTAATCGAGCGGCTTGATCTTGCCCAGCGGAATGAAGCCGAGCGAGACCTTGCCCTTCACCACCTTGAGCGGCATCGACGGTTCGTTGCCGAGCAGCGCCAGACCGGCAAAGCCTTGCTCGATCTGGCTCTTCTGCTCGGGGATTGCGGTGGCGAGGATTGCCGCCACGGCTTTGGGATCCTGCAGCTTGATCGTCAGGTCGGCATTGACCAGGCCGTTGGCGTCGACCGACACCGGGCCGGAGACGGTGATGCGCGCGGTTCCCGACGACAGATCGAGCTTGTGGATGTCGGCCGCCTGGCCGCGCAGGCTCCTGGCCTGCGTCTTCATCAGCGCGACGCCGTTCTTCAGCGTCGCGTCGCCGCTGCCGTCGAGCGGCGGCCGCACGCGCCCGCCGATCGCGGCGGGGTCGCTCTCAAGATCGGTGAAGCTGCCGACGTAGCCGATGTCCTGGCCGTCGGGCCGCAACTCGCCCGCCGCGGTTCCGGCGCTGAACAGTGAAACCGGATCAGTGTCGTCGGCCGGATCCGTCTGGCCGGACAAGCTCTCCGCCTGCAGCGAAATGCTCCGGGGCAGGGGCCAGAAGAGCTTGGCATTGGCCTGCAGATTGTCCCAGTCGATCCATAGCGGCGCCATCCCCGGCACCGAGGTGCGCAGCGGCCCACGCAACTCGGCGGCAGGCGACAAAGGCCGGATGAGCTCTGCAACGAAGTTGAAGCTGCCTGCCGAGGCGGCAACGTTCCTGGCGTCGTCCTCGTAAGCCAGATTGTCACAGGAGATGGCAAAACTCAGGGGGTAGCCGCTGACGGTGAGGTTGGCGCAGCCGGCCTCGATGCCTTTGTCCTTGAGCGAGGCCACCGCCTTGTCGGCTTCGCTGCTGACGCGACCGGCGACATAGAACCAGACTGCGCTGTAGACGCCGAACAGCATAACGAGCAAGGCAGCGAGCCACATCAGCCGGCGGCGAAACTTCGACGGACGCTCGTCACTTGACGTCATGCTGCGGCTTTCATTAACGCGGGCGTGTTGCGGGTGGACTGTGGCTTACGCAAAAGCAAAAAGAACAGAAGAGCACCGATTCCGATGCGGCGGCGTCACTCTCGTACAATCAGGCTTGGCGATATGGGCGATTTTTGGGTTTTTGGCTACGGCTCGCTGATCTGGCGACCGGGATTCGCCCATGTCGAGACACGGCGCGCGCGGCTTTACGGCTACCGCCGGTCGCTCTGCGTCTATTCCTTCGTGCATCGCGGCACGCGCCAGCGGCCGGGCCTGGTGCTAGGCCTCGACCGTGGCGGCTCCTGCATCGGGCTGGCCTTTCGCGTGCCCGGCGAGCTGCGCGATGAGGTGCTGACCTATCTGCGCGAGCGCGAATTGGTGACCAGCGTCTACCTCGAGCGTGTGCTCGATATCAGCCTCGACGGGAATGGGGCGGCCGCGGGAGAGAGAGTGAAAGCGGTTGCCTATATCGTCGACCGCCAGCATGAGCAGTATGCCGGCGGGCTCGACCCCGCGCATGCGGCAGGTGTTATCCGTGGCGCCGTCGGCCAGTCCGGAAACAACGAGGACTATGTGCTCAACACGCTGCAGCATCTCGCGGCGCTGGGTATCAGCGACCACTGGCTGGAAGAGGTGGCGAAGCGGATCGCCTCGTGAGCCAGTGGACCACGGCGAGCCTGCAGGCGAAGCGCTCGCGCCTTTGTGAAGCGCTGGCCCGCTGGAAAATTGGCTGAGGCCTTTGACCTCGGCGCGGCGAGACCTAGCTTAGCTGCGGCCCGAAGCATTCGGGTCGCCCGCCGCCAGCCCACGGAGCCCCGTCTTGCAAAAACGCCGTCTCGGTCAAACCGACCTTTCCATCGCGCCGCTGGTCCTGGGCGGCAATGTCTTCGGCTGGACCGCGGACGAGAAGACCTCCTTCGACCTGCTCGACCGGTTCGGCGGCGCCGGCCTCAACGCTATCGATACGGCCGATGCCTATTCGCGCTGGGTGCCCGGCCACGCGGGCGGCGAGTCCGAGACCATCATCGGCAAATGGATGAAAAGCCGCGGCAACCGTGACAAGATCATCGTCATCACCAAAGTCGGCTCGGATATGGGACAAGGCAAGAAGGATCTGTCCGCTGCCCATATCGAAAGGGCAGTCGAGGCGTCGCTCAAGCGACTGCAGACCGATGTCATCGACCTCTATTTGTCGCACTGGCCGGACCCGACCACGCCTTATGAAGAGACGCTCGGCGCCTACCAGAAGCTGCTCGCTGCCGGCAAGGTCCGCCATATCGGCGCCTCGAATCTCGACGCCGGCCAGCTGCGCGCCGCGCTCGATGTTGCCAGCCTGCGCGGGCTGCCGCGCTACAGCGTGCTGCAGCCGGAATACAATCTCTACGATCGCTCATCCTTCGACGGGCCGCTGCATGATGTGTGCGTGGCCGAGGATATCGGCGTCATCACCTATTTCAGTCTCGCCAAGGGGTTTTTGAGCGGCAAATACCGTAGCGAGGCCGATCTCGGCAAAAGTGAACGCGGCGGCGGCGTGAAGGCTTATCTCAATGCGCGCGGCATGCGCATTCTGGCCGCACTCGACACTGTGGCGGCGCGCCATTCGGCCAAGCAGGCGGAAGTAGCACTCGCATGGGTGATGGCGCAGCCCGGCATCACTGCGCCGATCGCCAGCGCCACGACGCTGGACCAGGTCGACAGCCTGGTGCGCGCCGCATCGCTGAAGCTCAGCGCGGAGGATCTCGTGGCGCTGGACAAGGCCAGCGCCTAGCCGCGCAGGTTCGGCACGATCGTTCAAGACGACGGCTTTCCGCCTTGCCACACTGTTCTCCATTATTGTGGAGAAGAGGCAGCATGGCCGCAGACATTCTTTCGCAGGCGCAGCCCTGGCAGCAATTGCTGGCGCTGGTGCTGGCGGCAACCGTCGTCATGGGCAGTCCTGGCCCGGCGACGATCAGCGTCACGGCGATAGGGGCCGCCTTCGGCCTGCGCAATTCGCTTCACTACACATCGGGGATGATTTTAGGCACGGTCGCGGTGCTGCTGATCGTGGCCACCGGCATCAAGGCTATCCTCACCTCGATGCCGGGCGTAGCGCCAGTGCTGGCGGTCGCTTCCGCCGCCTATATTCTCTACCTCGCCTACAGAATAGCGACAGCGCCGCCGCTGGCCGCGCGTGACAGCAGCGCGGTTCTGCCGACCTTCCTCGGCGGCTTCCTGCTCGCCGTTGCCAACCCGAAAGCCTATGTGGCGATTGCTGCGGTCCTTGCTGGCTCCGCGACCGCAGCCGGCGCCGATGCTCTCGGCATCCCGGCCAGGCTGGCGGTTCTCACCCTGATGATCGTAGCCATCCATGTGCTGTGGCTGCTGGCCGGCGCGGCCTTCGCCCGCACCCTGCGCCAGCCGCTGGCGTCGCGGATCATCAATCTGGCCTTCGCGGCGACGCTGGTGCTGACCACGGCGCTGGCGGCGTGGCCTTGAGCCGGCCCGCAGAAGAGATCAAGCTTTGGTCTTTTTTGTTTTGGCGCAATTCAGGACGGAAAAAACCGCTCACACTTTTCCTGGAATTGCTTTGGCGGCCGCGGCGAGTTCGGCCAGCCGCTTGACCGCCGTCGGCGGCATTTGCGGCGGGTTAGGAGCCTGCGATGCCTCGATCAGCAGCTGGTCGCAGGCGGCTTCCGTATCGCCGATCAGCCGGTCCATGAATTCGTCCTTGCCGAGCCCGGGCGGAATCGGCGGCAGGAAGCGGGCCTTGATGGTGCCGGGAAAGCGCAAGAATTTGCGGCGAGGCCAATAGAGGCCGGCGACATGGGCGACCGGTACCACCGGGACGCCAAGCTGCGTATAGAGCTCGACAATGCCGTATTTGTAAGCCGGCTCGTCGCCTGGCGCTCGGCGCGTGCCTTCGGGGTAGATAATCAGCTGGCGCGGATTGCGCCCCATCTCCTGCTTTGTCGATGCAACGACCTGCTTCAACGCCTTGGAGCGGCTGCCGCGGTGAACCGGGATCATCCGCATCTTCAGGATGTACCAGCCGAAGAAGGGGATCCAGGTCAGCTCGCGCTTCAGGATATAAAGCGGATCGTGGAGGAAGGGAAAGAAAGCGATCGCGTCCCAAAACGACTGGTGTTTCGGCGCCAGGATGAAAGAGCCCTCCGGCAGGTTCTCGACGCCGGTGATGTCGCTCCTGGTGCCGGCGATCTTGTCGTAGAGCCACAGGCTGGTGCGCGACCAGAATTTCGGCACGAACCAGGCGCGATGGCGTGGCGAGAGGAAGTAGTAAGGGGTCCAGAGGACCATCTGGACGATCAGATTGACATAGAAGACGAAGTTGAACGCCAGCGAGCGGATATAGAGCATGCGGGGAAGGGCCCGTTGAGGAGGTGTGCGTTGGTTACACCAAGCGCGGGCAAAAAGGAAACGCCGCAATGGCCTGACATAGGCCGGCTCGCCACTGACTCAAGCCAGTCTCAACTCACCACGTCGCCTGCAATAACCGCTGCTTCAGCCGCGGAGCGGCGAAATCGAGGAACGCCCTTAGTTTCACCGCCAGCAGGCCTTGGCCGGCATGGACGAGGCTCACCGGCCACGGCTGCGGCTCGAAGGGTCGCAAGACCGGGACGAGCACGCCGGAACGTACTGCGTCCGCGATCTGGTAGGAGAGCACCCGCGTCATCCCGGCGCCTGCAATCGCGGCATCGATTGCAGCTTCCGCCGTGTTGACGCGCAGCCGTGAGTGGATCGGCACGATCAGTTCGCCCTTGTCGCCGGCAAAGCTCCAGCTGGCGAGCGCTGCAGGCCCTTCGAAACTGATGCATTCATGCGCGGCCAGATCGTCCGGCGTCCGCGGCATGCCATGCGCGGCGATATAGGCGGGGCTGGCGCACACGACGCGACGGATCGCGCCGACGCGGATGGCAATGAGGCTCGAAGGCGCAAGCTCGCCGATGCGGATGGCAAGGTCGAGATGTTCCTCCGCCAGTTGGGTTATCCGGTCAGCCAGCGCCAGGCGAATGTTGACTTGAGGATAAGCCGCCAGGAATTCGGTGACGACAGGCAGAACGTGTAGGCGACCAAAGACGACCGGCGCGGTGATGAACAGGTCGCCGGTCGGCGTGCTGTATTCGCCGGCAGCGGTGCGTTCGGCTTCGCCGACCTCGCCGAGGATGCGGCGGCAGGCGGCGAGATAGGCCTGGCCGGCATCGGTCAGCGTGAGCTGCCGGGTCGAACGGTTCAGCAGGCGCGCCTGAAGGTGCTTTTCGAGGTCGGAAACCTTGCGGCTGACCGTTGCCAGTGGAATGCCGAAATGGCGGCCGGCAGCGGAAAGGCTGCCCGCTTCCACCGCGGCGACGAACAGCGACATGGCTTCGAGACGATCCATACTTTCTTCCGGAAATTGGAAGGATAGCTTGCAACTATGCCATCTACATCCAAAACATGGAAGGATCTACCTCTTCGCGTACAATGGCCGTGTTTCGGCCTCGCGGAGGCTTCCATGAATGCTCATACTTTCACCAGCGATGTCGCCTTCACGCCGACGGTCAAGGCGATCCAGACCCGCAAAGGTTCGCGCAAGGGCTATGCCAGCGCCGAGGAGCGCGGCGGATGGCGCGCCCATATGACGCCCGACCTCGCCGACTTCATCGCGGCGCAGACCAGCGTCTTCCTGTCGACGGCAAATGGCGAGGGTCAGCCCTACATCCAGCATCGCGGCGGGCCAGCCGGCTTCCTCAAGGTGCTGGACGAGAAGACCATCGGCTTTGCCGATTTCTCCGGGAACAGGCAGTTCATCACGCAGGGGAATCTCGCCGACAACAACCAGGCATTCCTGTTCCTGATCGACTATGCGCATCGCCAGCGCGTCAAGATCTGGGGCACGGCGCGCGTCGTCGAGGACGATGCCGAGCTTCTGGCAAGGCTGATGCCGCAGGACTACAAGGCGCGCCCCGAGCAGGTCATCTTGTTCACCGTCTCGGCCTGGGATGCCAATTGCCCGCAACACATTCCGCAGCGATTCGAGGCCGCCGATGTCGCGGCCGCACTCGCCGAACGCGACAAGCGGATTGAAAGCCTCGAACAGGAGATTGCGCGGCTGCGTGGCGCGGAAGACGGCACGGCCAAGGGGTAATCGAGCGCCGTCAGAGTCGTCTCTCCAATTCCCAAGGGAAAGCGTACGTGCTTTTCCCGGGAAAACCGCTACACACTTTTCCTGGAATTGCTTTAGTCCTTGGCGGTCGAAACCTCGGCCAGTGCGACGCTGTCGGCAGTCTGGCGGACCGGGACGACGCCGCGCGCAAGCGCCAGCAGGTATTTGCTGTATTCGGTCAGAAGCACGCGTAGCGCTTCCGGCTTGGTCAGCCAGTCGCCATTGTCCAGATTGGTGTTGACCACCGGATAGGGTTCAAGCCTGGCGCCATGCAGCAGGCGGCCCATCTCGAGCAGGCTGCGCGGCATGTGGTAATTGTTGGTGACGAGGATGATGCTGCCATAGGCGTGGCTCTCCACCCATTTAGCGCTTTCCTCGGCATTGCCGATCGTGTCGAGCGCGGCGCGGTCGATGTCGACACAGCAGGAAAACAGCGCCTTGTCGCCGCCGGTAGCAGCCTGCAATTGGCGGCGGCTGGCAGAGGGATGCACGCCTGAGATCAGCAGCCGCTCGCCCTTGCCGGAGGCAAGCAGATCGAGTGCTGCGTCGAGGCGGGCCTGACCGCCGGTCAAGACGATGATCGCATCGGCCTTGGCCGGGTTGGTCGGGGTCGTCATGTGGCTGACCTTGCTGGCGAACCAGCCGAAGCCACCGGCAAACAGGGCCACCAGCAGCAGTAGACAGAGGGAGGCGAGACGCAGGGCGGTGCGCAAACGGCCCAGCCCGGTACGCACACGCAAACGCACCACTGGCATCTGTCCAGCCGTTCCGGTCGACTCCCGCGCGTTCATCATCCTATGGTTAATCCTGAAATGCCTTTTTGGTAAGGAAAAAAGCGCACATTGCGTTACGTCGGTTTTCGATCCGTGATCGTCCCTTCCATTCCTGTCCTTGCCCCCGAACTGTTTTCGCTTCTGCCCTCACGGGTCACCCCGCATCCGGCTGGCGGACATCGATGTCGCTGAGATAGGCGACGACGGTGGCGTGCGAGGTCGCCGCCGTCAGTCCGCCGATCACCAGCACCATCAGGCCGACGCCGAGATAGCCTGCCGATCCGATGGCGAAATTGCCGAACAAAGCGGTGGCCTGGTCGGCCTGCGGCGTTGCCATGTTGCGCGACGACCACCAGGAAAAGACGATGAAAACCAGGATCGCGGCTGCGCCGCCGGCGGCCGCGCCCTTCATCCCGGTGACCAGGAAATGCCAGCGGAATTCGCGCGCGATGAAGCGCGCCTCGGCGCCGACGAAATGCAGCACTTCGATGATATGGCCGTTACCCGCCATGGCGCCGCGCGTCGCAAACACTACGGTCAGCACCGTCGCCGACAGCATCAGGACCAGCACGGCGATGCCGATGGTGACCGTGGTGCGGGCCATGGCGACCAGCCGGTCGACCCATGTACGGTGATCGTCGAGCGAAGCACTCGGCAGCTTGGGCGTGAGCGCCGCACGGATGGCGCTGAAGTCGGGCGGGCTGGTCTCGTCGATGGTGACGATGATCAGGCGCGGCACCGGCAATTCGTCGATATTCAGGCCCGAGCCCAGCCATGGCTCCAAAAGGCGCGCGGTGGCGTCGCGATCGATGATCCGGGTTTCCTTCACGCCGGGGAATTCGCCGACGATCTGCGAGGCCTGGGCAAGGGCTGCCTCCATGTCGAGGCCGTCGACCGGCTTGATCTGAATCGTGGCCTCGCGCGAGATCTGGTTTTCCCAGACCGAGGCAGTGTCGCGCACCAGCGTGACGGCGCCGAAAGTTAGGCAGGACAGGAAGGTCATGATGGCGATGACCAGCACCAAGGCGCGGCCGGCGATATTCTGCGCCGGCACGATCGGCGCCATGCGGCGCTGGACGCGCTGCGTCGTCGTCGCGAGATCGGCGGCGTCTCCATGCAACTGTTCGGCCGATAGTTCAGTCATAAATATCCAGCCTTCCGCCGGCCAGGATCATGCGGCGCGCGTCGACCTGCTCCATCAGGCCGAGATCGTGAGTGGCGATCACCACAGCGGTGCCGAGCCGGTTGAGCTCGATGAACAGCCTGAGCAACCGGCGCGCCAGCGGCGGGTCGACATTGCCGGTCGGCTCGTCGGCAAGCAGGATTTCGGGCTGTTCGATCAAGGCCCGGGCGATTGCCGCGCGCTGCTTTTCGCCGCCCGAAAGGACGGGCGGCAGCACATGCATGCGCTCGCCCAGGCCAACCCATTTCAAAAGTTCGGTGACGTCGGTGCGGTAGCTCGCTTCCTCGCGGCCGCGCACGCGCAGCGGCAGAGCGACATTCTCATAAGTGGTCATGTGGTCGAGCAAACGGAAATCCTGGAACACCACGCCGATGCGGCGCCTGAGATGCGGCAGTTCAGCGCGCGAGATGCGCGAGCGGTCCTTGCCGAAGATGGTGATCAGCCCGCGCGTCGGCTTCAGCGACATGAACAAAAGGCGCAGCAGCGTCGTCTTGCCGGCGCCGGAGGGCCCGCTCAGGAACTGGAAGGAGCTCTCCGGAATGTGCAGGGAGATGTCGCGGAGGATTTCCGGACCCATGCCATAGCGGAGGCCGACATTTTCGAAGCGGATCACGTGCGACGACCTGAGGTGTGTGGCGGCGACGTGCCAGCCCTTTCTGTCCAACGACCATCGGCCGCCATGGTTAACCGTCGGTTAATTTTCGCTGGTTTTGAGTGCGTCACAAGGGTTCCGGTGGGGAAGCGTTAACCATTTCCATTTACGCAAAAGAAACGAAGAGGCAACAGCGGGGCCATGATGGCTGAGCAACGAACCGCGCGCCTGGTTTCCGGCGAAATCATGACCGGGACAAGTGTCGCACCGGAATCGCGTCCTGTGGCGACCGACATCGTCGATGCGGATTATGAGGTGCTGCCGCAGCCGATCCCAAGGGTAGAAGCCATGCCGACGCCGGCGCGCGACATCGCGACGCCGTCGATGGAAGGCATGGAGATGCTGCGCAAATCAGATGCGTCAGCCGGGCGGCCGGCATCGCGTGGCGGGCCGATCTTCTGGATTGCCGGCATCGGTGCGGCGCTTGCCGCCTTCTGGGTCTCGGGTGGTCACGCGCTGGTGCGCCAGACGCCGTTCTGGTCAGTCGAACAGCCGGAGGGCGCCGTACTCAGCATTGCCGGCGTCACCTCGCGTGTCGACGCCTCGGGACCCACCTCGGTGCTGTTCGTGGATGGCGAGGCCGTCAATGACGGTTTGAAGGCGGGACAATTGCCGCCGCTGGAGATACGTGTCACCGGCAATGACAGCCGCATCACCCGCTATACTCTGGGGACATCCAACCGTTCTCTGGCGCCCGGCGAAAGATTCGGCTTTTCCAGCCGCCTCGATGTGCCTAGAAACGGCGTCAAGGCCGTGGCGGTCACCTTCGCCGGCTAGTCGGTTTCTCTGGAAAGGTTGTTGATGCCAGTTGTGCGCGGCAAGGACATCGAGGTCCTGTTTTCGGCGTCCGCGATCGCGCGGCGCAATCTCGAACTCGCCAAGGAGATCGCCGAGCACGACTATCACGACCTGCTGGTGATTTCGGTGCTGAAGGGCTCGTTCATCTTCGCCGCCGATTTGATCCGCGCCATGCACGATGTCGGGCTGTCGCCGGAGGTCGAGTTCATCTTCATTTCCAGCTATGGCGCCGGCACCACCAGCGGCGAGGTGAGGGTGCTGCGCGACATCGACAATGAGGTCGCCGGCCGCGACGTGCTGCTGATCGATGATATCCTGGAATCCGGCAAGACGCTGTCCTTCACCCGCAACCTGATGCTGTCGCGGGGCGCCAAAAGCTGCGCCATCGCGGTGCTGTTGGACAAGCGCATGCGCCGCCAGACGGAGCTGAACGCCGACTATGTCGGCTTCGACTGTCCCGATTACTTCGTCGTCGGCTACGGCATGGACGTCGCTCACGCTTTTCGCGAACTGCCGTTTGTCGGTGTCGTCAAAGGCGATGCCTGAGAAAAGGCCCCCGACGCTTCAAATTTTCAGAAAAAGTCAACTTTTGCCCGCCAAATTCCGGCCCATGGCAAAGCTTCTGATCGTCGAAGACGATGAGTCCGTCCGCACCCTCGCCGCCCGCGCGCTCGAACGCGCCGGGCACTCGATCGATATCGCCGCCGACGGCGCGCAGGGGCTGGCGATGGTCAGTGCTGCAGGCGGCGGTTACGACCTCGTCGTCTCCGATATCCGCATGCCGGAAATGGATGGCATCGAGATGGCGATCGCCGCAGCCAGGCTTTTCCCTGACATGAAGATCCTGCTGATGACCGGCTATGCCGACCAGCGCGAGCGCGCCGAGGAATTGAACGGCATCATTATCGACGTCGTGCAAAAGCCTTTCACGCTGGCCGAAATCCGCTCGCGGGTCGACCAGGCGCTCGCCTGCTTCGCCTGACACGCTTCAGGCGGCATCCTGAGACGCGGCGAGGACAGGCGCAGCGCTCCGGCGCCGTTCGGTGTTGAGCGCCAGCAGACCGGCGCCGATGATCAGCGCCGCACCGATGGCGGTGGTCGAGCGCGGCACCTCGTCGAAGAACAGGAAGCCCCACAGCGGCGACCAGATAATCCCGGTGTATTCGAAGGTGGCGACGCGGTTGGCGGGCGCCAGCCTGTAGGCCTGCGACAGCAGAATCATGCCGGCCGAAGCGACGAAGCCGCAGGCCGCCATCTTGAGGAAATCCGGGGTCGTCGGCCAGACCCACGGCCGCACCAGGAATTCGAGGCTGGGGTGGACAGCATGGGTTATGCCGGCAAGCCAGAATGTGCCGGCAACCGCAGCGGCGCCGACCAGATAGGCGCCGTTCTGGTAGAAGGCCATGACGGTGGAGGATTCGGTGTCGCCGATCTTGCGCGCCATCAGCTGTGAAAAGCCGTAGAGCAAAGCCGAGCCCAACGAAAGCAGCGCCGCCCAGTCGAACAGGCCGGCGCCCGGGCGCAGCATCACGACCACGCCCAGCATGCCGATCAGCACGGTGGCGAGAGCCTGCCAGGATACCCGCTCGCCGAGATAGGGCCCGGCTATCGCCATGATGAACAGGGGCGCCATGAAATAGAGCGCCACCGCGTCGGCGAGCGGCAAGGCAGCGATCGCCAGATAGTAGACCGTATAGGAGGAGAACTGGACGAAGGCGCGTATCGTCAGCAGGCCGAACCGCTTCGAGACAATGGCCCGCAGGCCGACATCGGCGCGAACGAGAACGACCAGGATCGGCAAAGCGACGATCGAGCGGATCCACATCACCTCGGTCACGGGATAGCCGGCCGACACCGCCTTGACCAGCGGGTCCTGGAGCGAGAACACCAGCACGCCAAGGCACAGGCTGATGATGCCGAGAACGATCCGGTTGCGCATATTGTTCTGCCGGCCCTTGCCTTAACTGCCCGCAGCCGCCCGGCCATGGGGTAAAAAGAACCCGCCACCGTTTTGGGCAGCGGGTATGAGTGAGGACTCTTTGATTGGTCCGCAGCCGGTTTCGCGGCGGCATATCCAATGGGCGAGCGGACTATGCTGCGGCGTTTGACATGTTGCAAACGAATTGGAATGATACCAGAGATCAAATTTGCTTATGACGGATTCGATGCGGCCACCCCTCGACAGCGATCTCCTGCGCACCTTCGTCGCCATTGCCGAAGCGGGCAATTTCACCCGGGCGGCGGAGCAGGCCGGGCGCACCCAGTCGGCGGTGTCGATGCAGATGAAGAAGCTCGAGGAGCTGGTCGGCGACAGCCTGTTCGAACGCGGCTCGCGCGGCGTGGCGCTGACGCGCCGTGGCGGCGAGCTGATCGTCAATGCCCGCCGCATCGTCTCGCTGCTCGACGAGACGGCGGCATCGATGGCGGCGGCACCGCTTGGCGGGCCTGTGCGCATCGGCATTCCCGAGGAATATGGTCACGCCATCCTGTCGCGCGCGCTCGGCGCCTTCTCGAAGCGTCACACCAAGGTCGAGGTCACCGTGCGCTATGCACATTCGGGCGCCCAGCTGGCAGCGTTGGCGGCCGGTGAACTCGACCTCGCCGTGGTGTTCGAATGGCAGGATCCTTCCGGCGGCGAGGTGCTGATGCACGATCCGACCGTGTGGGTGACATCGAGCCTGCATCACATGCATGAGGAGCGGCCGGTGCCGATCGCGCTCTACAACCGGGCCGGCTGGTGCAAGGACTTCGCCATCAAATCGCTGGAGCAGCGTGAGCTGGCCTACCGTGTCGCCTATACCAGCGACACCACCGGCGGCCTGAAGCTCGCCGTCACCTCTGGCCTGGCGATCGCGCCGATCTCGCACAGCAATATTCCGGATGGCTGTCGTGAACTCACCGCCGCTGACGGGTTCGGTCATATCGATTCCTCGAATGTGGTGATGCACCGCAGCCCAAATGCCTCAGGCGAGGCTATCGACGGCATGCAGGAGGCGATCCGCGAGGCGTTCGTCAACCGGCCGGCTTAGTCTGTTGCATCCTCGTAGAAATGCAGGCGATTGCCGAAGGGGTCGCCGACCGACACTTCACGGGTCTGCCACGACGTGGTTTCGAGGCCCGGCCGGGCGTAGCGGTATCTCTTGCCGATCAGTTCGCGGTGCAATGCCGCGATGTCCTCGACCTTGATGCGCATGGCTATACCCGGCGCGCCGTCGCCATGATGTTCGCTCAGATGCAGGACACAGCCGTCGCGGATTACACCCATATAGAGCGGCGCATTGTCGTCGAAGCGGTGCTCGAACTCGACCTTGAAGCCGAGAAAGTCGACATAGAATTCGCGTGCCTTGGCGATGTCGAAGATGCGCAGGATGGGCGTGACGGCACCGAGTTTCGGCATGGCGCTGATACCATTCAGTTCGACGGATGTTGCCTTGGAGGCTACTTCAGCTCCAGCAGCCGCTCGAGGTAGCTGCGCTCGATGTCGGGGCTGAGCGCGTTGCCGAGCCGCTTGCGAATCGCTTCGAGAATCTGGCGGGCGCGCTGCACGTCGATCTCGTCGGGTACCTTCACCGAATCGCCGAAATCGGGTCCGCGGCTGGCGCGCGGCCGGCCCAGCGGATCGCGGCCGGCGTCCTGTTGGCGGCCGCCTTCCTGGCTGCCGCCCTGGTCCCCCTGCATCGCCTGCAGCTGCTTCATCATCTCCTTGGCGCCCTTGCGCAGCGCTTCCAGCGCGCGACCCTGGTGGCCGACTGCCTGGTCGCCTTCGCCTTCGCCAAGCGACTTTTCGGCATTGCCCATGGATTTGCCAGCGTCGCCAAACCCCTCATTGGGTTGCATGCCCATGCCTTCCAGGCCCTTCTTCAGCTTGTCGAGTTCGCTCTGCAACTGGCCCTGGCCTTCCTGCAGCTGCTTCATCGCATCGGCGAATTCCTGCGGTGTCATCGACTTCGGCCGGGCGAGAGGATCGCGATCCTTGCCGACGCCCGGCTGGTCCGGGTCGTCGCCATTGCCTTCGCCGGGCTGCTGATTATCTCCGCGCTGCATCTGGTCCATGCGGTAGGTGTCGTTCATCATCTCCTGCTGGCGGCGCATGATCTCGCCCAGCTTGTCCATCTGCTGGCGCATCTCGCTGTCCTGCTCGCCGCCCTGCTGCTGACGGCCGGCCTGCAGGTTGTTCATCATGTTTTCCAGCTGCGACAGCAGCTCCTGCGCCTTGTCGCGGTCGCCCGACTTCGCCAGGTTCTCGATCTGGTCCATCATGCGGTCGATATCACTCTGACGCAGCTCGCGACCATTCTGCTGCATCTGCGGCGCGTTCGGGTTCTGCTTGGCGCGCTCGGCGAATTCCTGCAGGAATTCGTTCATCGCCTCGCGCAGTTCCTTCATCGCCTTTTCGATCTCTTCGTCGCTGGCGCCGCGCTTGATGGCGTCCTGCAGCGCCTGCTGGGCCTGGCGGAGCCGCTTTTCGGCGGACGAGAGATTGCCTTCCTCGATGCCGAGCGCGATTTCCCAGAGATAGGCAACCTCGTTGCGCAACTGATCGTCGCTGTCCGACATCTTCAGCCGGCTGCGGGCGCTCATGATGGCGAGGTAATGCGACATGTTGTTGAACGTGTCCTCGGGCCGCAGCGTGATGGCGTCCATCAGGTCGAGCACGCGCGGCTTGGCATTGGCGTCGAGCGCCAGCAGGCGGCGCTGCTCGACCACCGCCCGCGCCAGCGGGTTGGCGAAGGGCCGCTCCGGCATCACAATAGTCTTGGTCTCGCTGGTCGCGGTGTGTCCGGCATCGTCGGTGGCGACAAGCGACAGCTTGATGCTGGCGCCGGCCCAGACGTGCTCGGTGAGGTCCTTGGTGGTCTTGGCGGCGTTCGCCTTGCCGCCGCGGCGCGGCAGCGCCAGCGGCAGGTCAGGCGGACCGTAGAGCGGATGCGCATCGGGCGCCGCCGGATCGGCCAGCGCGAAAACCGCCTTGGCGGTGGCCGCGCCATAGTCGTCGTCGATCTGGTAGTTGAGCTCGAAGGCGCCGTTGACGGCGCGCTTGGGCTCGCCGACGAAGCGGATCGTCGGCGGCTTGTCGGGGATCACCGCGAAGGCCCAGCGACCGAGATCGGCTTCGCCCGACTTCAGCGTCAGCGTGCCGTCGGCGGTCAGCTTGCCGGTGAACTGGCGCAGCTTGGGGGTCGCCGGGTTGACCGCCGCTGCCTTGACGGCCGCCACCTGTGGTCCCGACGGGTCGATGGCGCGAGCATTGCCGCCCTTGTCGGCAAAGCTTAGCGTTTCCTCGCCGGAGCCGCCGGTCACGCGCAGCGAGACGTCGCTGCCTTGCGGCACGGTGAAGGTGGCAACCGCCTGCTTGGCGTTGCCATCGATGACTGGCGCGGTCAAGAAGATGGGCGGCTTGCCGGTATAGGCCGGCGGGGTCACCCAGGCATCGATGCGCGGCGGTACGATGTCGCGCGCCGCATGGGCACTGAAACCATCGGACAGCCTGCCGCCGGACGGTCCGAAGGAGAAGGCAAAAGCGGTGACCAACAGCAGCGCCGCCACGGCACGCAATGCCCACGGATCGCGCTCCGGCACGCGCGTACGCGGCAGGTCGGCGCCAAGGCTGCCGAGCTTGTCGGCCATGCGCTTTTGGTGTTCGCGCCACAACGCCTGGGAAAAGATGCTTTCCTTGCCGCTGGGACGGTCGGTCTGCACCAGCACCGGGCTGTGCTGCAGCTGGTTGGCGGCCTCGATACGGCGGTCGATTTCAGCGGCGGATGGAAGCTTGAAGAAACGCAGCGGATAGAGCGCCGCCAGCGTGGCAATACCGAACGCCGTGACCAGGATAACGCGCGCAATGTCAGGCAGCCGGGGGAAAAGGCCGAGCCAGGAGAGGCTGAGAAACAGGCTGGCGATGATGAGCAGCGGCAGAAGCAGCGGCCAGCCGCGCTCGACCGTCATCGAGACCCGTGTCGCCAGCCGGCTCAGGGCAAGCCGCCCGGCCAGGCTGCGATCGCCACTGGAAATGGGGCGTTCCGTCATCGGCCCTTCCTGCCCGGGCGGGATGGCCCGGACTCAACAAGCAGAAGTTTACCAGCAAACACGGCAAAGGCGAGGCGGTTCCGGAAAACTTGAAAAGCTTTGACGGGTTTGCGTCCCACTTCAGTCGAAGCAAGGTTTAGAATTTCGCCGGATCGGTATTCGAGCCGCAGACAAGGACGGCGATCCGCTCGCCCGGCGCCGGCGTGTAGCGGCCGGACAGCAGCGCTGCGAAGGCCGCTGCGCCGCCCGGCTCGGCGATGATCCGCACCCGCTCCCACAGCGCCTTCTGCGCGGCAATGATGGCGTCGTCGGTGACCAGAATGGAGCGCTCGACAAAAGCCTCGGCGATCGGGAACATCATCTCGCCGACGCGTTTGGGCGCCAGCGAATCGGCGGCAACGCCTTCGGCGGGCGCATCGACGGGGTGGCCGGCATCGAAGGCGTGATGCAGCGTCGGCGCGCCTTCGGGCTCGATGGCGATGATCCTGATGCCGCCGGCAAACCAGGCGGCGATGCCGCCGATCAGGCCGCCGCCGCCGACAGCGACCAGCAGCGTGTCGATGTCGGGCAGATCGTTTTCGATTTCGAGGCCGAGCGTGCCTTGGCCGACCAATGTTTCCTCCTGGTTGAAGGCATGGATCTGCAGCGCGCCGGTCTTTTCAGCAAAAGCCTCGCTGGCGGCCAGCGCCTCGGCATAGCGGGCGCCGCCGACGATCAGTTCGGCGCCGTAGCCGCGGATGCGCTGCAGCTTGGCCGCCGGGCTGACTTCGGGAACGAAGATCGTCGCCTTGTGGCCAAGCCGCATGGCGGCATAGGCGACCGCGGCGCCATGGTTGCCGCCCGATGCGGCGACGACGCCGGCCGCAGGCACCGGCCGTTCGAGCAGATTGGTGAAGGCGCCGCGCGCCTTGAACGAGCCGGAATGCTGCAGGCATTCGAGCTTGAGGTCGACCGCCAGCGGCGGCCGGTCGAAATCGGCCATGTCGACGCGCAGCACCGGCGTGTGCCTGATATAGGGGCGGATGCGCGGTTCCATCGCGGCGATGCGTTCGCGCGTGACGGTGTTGCCGTTCGTCATGACCATCTCCTTGGGATTGACAGCAATTAGTAACTTGGCAAAATGGCTAAATGCAAGAGGTTGAAATCTTCAAGGCGATCGCCAATGAACGCAGGCTGCAGATCCTCGACTGGCTGAAGGATCCGCAGGCGCATTTCCCGGCCCAGGCAGACGGCGATCTGGTCGAGGATGGCGTTTGCGCGCTGCTGATCGCGGAGAAGCTCGGCATTACGCAGGCGACGCTCTCCGAACATATGCGCGTGCTTACCCAGGCCGGCCTGCTGCGGCCCAAGCGCATCAAGCAATGGACGTTCTACCGCCGCGACGAGGACAGCATCGCCGACGCAAGGTTGCTCATCCAGAACCGGCTGTAGCGCAGCCGGCGCTGCGGCTTCTATTTCAGCCAGTCGGGCACCGAATCCAGGCCGATCAGCTCGTCATAGGTCTGGCGCCGGCGCACGACGTGGAAACGGTCGCCGTCGACCAGAACCTCAGGCACAAGTAGGCGGGTGTTGTAGGTGCCGGATTGCACCGCGCCATAGGCGCCGGCGGTGGTGACGGCAATGAGGTCGCCAGACTTGAGCCGGGGAAGGTCACGGTCGAGGCCGAGATAGTCGCCGGTCTCGCAGACCGGGCCGACGACGTCGACCGCCATGCGCGGCGTGTCGGCCGGCGGCTGCACCACCGGCTTGATGTCGTGGAAGGCATCGTAGAGCGTCGGCCGGATCAGATCGTTCATGGCGGCGTCGACGACGAGGAAGTTCTTGGCGTCGCCTTCCTTCACGAATATCACTTCCGAGACCAGGATGCCGGCATTGCCGACGATCAGCCGGCCCGGCTCGAACATCACCTTCACCCCAAGCTTTGTCAGATGCTTCCTGACGATATCGGCATAGGCATCGGGCAGAGGCGGCGGGCTGTTGTCGGTGCGGTAGGGGATGCCGAGGCCGCCACCGAGATCGACATGCTCGACGGCGTGGCCATCGGCGCGCAGCGCGCCGACCAGTTCCGCCAGAAGCGCGAAAGCATCGTCAAAGGGCTGCAACTCGGTGATCTGGCTGCCGATATGGGTATCGATGCCGATGGGCTTGGTGCCCGGCAAACCGGCCGCGCGGGCATAGACCTGGCGCGCCCTTTGCCATGGAATGCCGAACTTGTTCTCGGCCTTGCCGGTGGAGATCTTCCTGTGCGTCCTGGCGTCGACATCCGGGTTGATGCGCAGCGACACCGGCGCCACCTTGCCGAGCGCGGTGGCGCGGGCCGACAGCAATTCAAGCTCCGGCTCGGATTCGACATTGAAGCAGAGAATGCCGGCCTCGAGCGCGAAATCCATCTCGCGCGCGGTCTTGCCGACACCGGAAAACACGATCTTGTTGGCCGGGATTCCGGCGGCGAGCGCGCGGCGCATTTCGCCTTCCGAGACGGTGTCGGCGCCGGCGCCGAGCTTTGCCAGCGTTCGCAGCACCGCCTGGTTGGAATTCGCCTTCAAGGCGTAACAGACCAGCGTGTCGAGCCCGGCAAAGGCCCCGGCGAACACCCGGTAGTGCCTCGTCAAGGTTGCCGTCGAATAACAATAGAACGGCGTGCCGACGCTTGCGGCGATGTCTGGTATCGCCACGTCCTCGGCATGGAGCACGCCGTCGCGGTAATCGAAATGGTTCACGAGAGTGTTTCCGGAAGTTGGAGCACGAGACCTGGTTAGCACGAGACCTGGTCAGAAAGACCAAGCCGGTCTCATCGGCTCTAGATCAGCGGGTCGAGGATGAACTTCTTGTCCACGACCGGTTTTTCCGGCTCCAGCGGCACCGGCTGTTTGGCGCGCTCGGCGTCCTTGCGGGCCTGGACGGCCGCTTCATAGGGCGTGTCGAGACCAGCCTTACGGCCGCAAGCGGTCACGGCAGCCATCGCCGTCAGCAGCGTCAGCGTCACCAAAATCCTGCTTGCGGTCATCGATCCATCCGTCCGAAACTTTATGTGCTGCGCTTTTAACCGAGTTTTAGGCGCATTGCACCCCGGCATCATGCCTTGGCGATGCGCTTTTTCCAGCTGCGGATCTGCTTCCTGACCTCCGATGGCGCGGTGCCGCCGAAGCTGGTGCGGCTCTTGATCGAATTCTGCACCGCCAGCACCGAGAAAATGTCTGCCGTGATGCCGGGATTGATCGACTGCAAATCCTCCAGCGACAGCTTTTCCAGGCTCACCTTCTTCTCTTCGGCCAACGCCACCGCGCGGCCGGTGACATGGTGCGCCTCACGGAAGGGCAGGCCCAGCGTGCGCACCAGCCAGTCGGCGAGATCGGTCGCGGTCGCGTGGCCTGAGCCGGCCGCCTTCTTCATGGCTGCGGCATTAACCGTCATGTCGCGCACCATGCCGGTCATCGCCGCCAGCATCAGATCGAGCGTCTCGGCGGCATCGAAGACCGATTCTTTGTCTTCCTGCATGTCCTTGCCGTAGGTCAGCGGCATGCCCTTCATCACCGTCAGCAGCCCGACCAGATGGCCGGTGACGCGGCCGGTCTTGCCGCGCACCAGTTCGGCGGCGTCCGGGTTCTTCTTCTGCGGCATGATTGAGGAGCCGGTGGAGAAACTGTCCGACAGTCTGACAAAGCCGAATTGCGGCGTCGACCAGATGATGATTTCTTCGGCGAGCCGCGACAGATGCGTGGCGGAGATCGCCGCCAGGCTCAAAAACTCCAGCGCGAAATCGCGGTCGGAGACGCTGTCCAGCGAATTGCGCATCGGCTCGCGGAAGCCGAGCGCCTTGGCGGTCTTGTGGCGATCGATCGGAAAACTGGTGCCGGCAAGGGCTGCCGCGCCGAGCGGGCTTTCATCCATCCGCTCGATGGCGTCGCGGACGCGCGACAGGTCGCGCGAAAACATCTCGACATAGGCCATGCAGTGGTGGCCGAAGGTCACCGGCTGCGCCGCCTGCATGTGGGTGAAGCCCGGCATCACGGTTGCCGCATGCTCCTCGGCGCGCTCGAGCAAGGCTGAGATCAGCCCCTTCAGCGCCTCGGCAACGCGGAAACATTCGTCCTTGACCCAGAGCCGGAGATCCACCGCCACCTGGTCGTTGCGTGACCGCGCCGTGTGCAGGCGGCCGGCGGCCGGGCCGATCAGATCGGCGAGGCGGGCCTCGATGTTCATGTGAATGTCTTCCAGCCGGGTCGAGAACTCGAACGTGCCGGCCTCGATCTCTTTCAGGATCGTGTTCAGCCCGTGAGCGATCTTTTCTTGATCGGCCGCCGAAATAATGCCCGTTTCAGCCAGCATCTCGCTGTGGGCGATCGAACCTCTTATGTCTTGCGCATAGAGTTTGCGGTCGAACGAAATCGACGCGTTGATCGCTTCCATGATCGCGGCCGGACCCGAGGCAAAACGTCCGCCCCACATCTGGTTGCTGGCCTTCTTGTCGCTCATCGCTATAACCCGTGCTCCGGAGCAGTCTTAGAAAATGGCAGACGTTAACAGATACTTCCCGGCCCCGCGCCTGATCCTCGCCGCTTTGGTGGCGGGCGTGCTGGCCGGCGCGGTCGCGGTATATGTCAGCGAGAGCGGGTCTGGCAACAACGCAGCCACCGGCAGCGCACCTGCGGCCGGCGCGGGCAACAGCAAGGACGATGTCGCCTGCGCCGCCAAGAGCGACCGCGCCAAAAAGGTTGCCGCCGCGGCCACGGGCCAGGTGGCGGCATTGCTGCCCGCCGATCCGCCGCAATCGCTGAAAAGTCTCGCCTTCAACGGTCCCGACGGCCAGCCGATGACGATCGCCGATCATGCCGGCAAGACCGTGCTGCTCAATCTGTGGGCGACGTGGTGCGCGCCCTGCCGCGCCGAAATGCCGGCGCTCGACGCCTTGCAGAAGGAAAAGGGCAGCGATGCCTTCGAAGTGGTCGCGGTCAATGTCGATGCCGGCGACGATGTGAAGCCGAAGAAGTTCCTCGCCGATATCGGCATCGGGTCGCTCGGCTACTACCGCGATTCGACGCTGGCGCTGTTCAACGACGTCAAGACGCGTGGCTTGGCGCTAGGCCTCCCCGTCACCATGCTGATCGATGGCGAAGGCTGCCTGGTCGCGCATATGAACGGACCGGCCGAATGGTCGGGACCGGATGCCAAGCGCCTGGTCGAGGCCGCACTCGCCCCTTAGAGCGGTTCACCGTTTCGTCGAAACGGCTACCCGCGCTAACTTTTTGTTTCGACGCAATTTCGGACGGAAAACGTTTCACACTTTTCCTGAAATTGCTCTAGGCTGAGCGCAGGGCCGCCGCCGGCGGCAGCATCAAGATGCTGCCGCCGCGTTGTTTGACGCTGGCGTCGTCGTGTGCCGCCGGCGCCGCGACGCCGGTCAGTTCGCTGAACGCCTCGATCGGGCTCGGCCGGCCTAGATAGTAGCCCTGGCCGATCTCGCAGGCCTCGGCGTCGAGGAATTTCAGCTCGCCCAGCGTCTCGACGCCCTCGGCCAGAACCGGCAGGCCGAGACCGCGGCCAAGCCCCAGAACGGCGCGCACGATGGCTGCCACCTGGCCGTTGCTGTCGACTGATTTGATGAATGAGCCGTCGATCTTGATCTTGTCGAAGGGGAAGGCGCGGAGATTGGACAGCGAGGAGTAGCCGGTGCCGAAATCGTCCATCGCCACACGCACGCCAAGCGCCTTCACCTGGCGCAAGGTCGCCAGCGCGCGCGGCATGTCCTTGACCAGCGCCGTTTCGGTGATCTCGAGTTCGAGCCTGCCGGGCGTCAGGCCGGAGCCGAGCAGGACTTCATGCACCTTGCGGCTGAAATTCGGATTGTGGAGCTGCACCGCCGAGACATTGACCGCGACGGTGAGAGGGTTCTTCCAGCGCGCTGCCTCGGCGCAGGCCGTCGCCAGCACCCATTCGCCGATCTGGATGATGACGCCGCTGTCTTCGGCCACCGGGATGAAGGTCGCCGGCGACACGTCGCCGCGCTGTGGATGGCGCCAGCGGATCAGCGCTTCGAACCCGACCATCCGCCCGCTGCTGATCTCCTTTTGTGGCTGGTAGACGAGGCGAAACTCATCGCGCGCCATGGCCTGGCGCAGTTCGTGCTCCATCACGCGCCGGTCTCGCGCCTCGGCGCCCATCGAGGCCTCGAAGTAACGGTAGGTGTCCTTGCCCTCGGCCTTGGCGCGGTAGAGCGCGGTGTCGGCGTGGCTGACCAGGAGTGTCGGCTCATCGGCGTCGAGCGGATAAAGTGCAATGCCGATGCTGGCCGACACCAGCCCGCCACCGACCGACAGCCGGTTTTCCTCGCGCATGGCCGCCAGCACCGCCTCGGCGATGCGGCCGGCCGCCTGCGGATCGGGAAGGTTCGGAGCGATGATGGCGAACTCGTCGCCGCCGAGACGCGCCAGCATCTGTCCGTGGCGGAGCACGGCGGAGGCGCACAGCGCCACCTTCTGCAGCATGGCATCGCCGGCGCCATGCCCGAACAGGTCGTTCACTTCCTTGAAGCGGTCGAGGTCGAGCAGCAGCAGCGCAAGATGCCCACCCTTGCCGCCGCGGTCCATTGCGGCAATTTCGGCCTCGAGCCGGCCGGAGAAACTGCGGCGGTTGGGGAGCCCGGTCAGCGGGTCGAAATGGGCGAGGCGCAGGATCTCCTGCTCGGCCTTCCTGCGTTCGCGGATGTCGCGCACGGCGACCACGCTGTGCCGCTTGCCGCAATAGTCGATGCTTCTAGCGATAAGTTCGACGGGGATGGTGGCGCCGTCATGGGCTCTGAGTTCGGCTTCCTGTGCCTGTCCGCTGCAGTCGGACATGCCGGCCGCGGTGCGTTCGCCGAAGAGGTCGCCAAGCAGCATCGCGTTCAGCACTTCCGGCGCAATGCCGGTGAGTGCCGCGATGCTGTCATTGGCGCTGACGATGCGGGCGCCGTCGCAGACGATCAGCCCCTCGACGGCGGCGTTGGCGAGGCCGTGCATGCGCTCGGCCTCGAGCTTGTGACGCCGGAAGCGAAGGTCGATCCACAATGCTGCGGCTGAAAGCACCAGGATAGCCATGCTGACTGCAGCGGCGGCGAAGGCCTGCGACACCGGTTCGACCGTGAACTGCGATATCTCGATGGAGGAGTCCGGGAAGATCGACACCGCGCCCATGGCGATGAAGTGCAGGCTGCAGATCGCCAGCGTCAACAGGATGGCGGCGGCGATTGTGGCCTGCATGGACGGCCGTCGCAACACGACCAGCAGCGCCAGCGCGGCGAGGGTGACGCCTGTCAGCACCGAGACGCCGACCAGCAGCGGGTTCCAGACGATGCGCCCTTCGACCTCGAAGGCGGCCATGCCGATATAGTGCATAGCGGCGATACCAGCGCCGAGGACCGCGCCGCCGACCAGAGGGTAGTCGATGCCCCGGCGCAAGGTGGCGATCCACATGCCCGCAGCGGTCAGGGCGACGGAACCGGCGAGCGAAAGCGCCGACATTTCCGTATTGTAGGCGTTGGGGATTCCGGGAGAAAAGGCAAGCATTGCGATGAAGTGCGTCGCCCAGATACCGAAGCCGGTGGAAGTGGCTGCTATCATCAGCCAGGTATAGCGGTTGCGCTCGCTCGAGCGGTCGACATGGCGAAGCAGGTTGACCGCCGAGAAGGAAGAAATACCGCAAATGAGCGCTGCCAGTGCGACCAGTCTCAGATCGTGCTCATGCACGATACAATTATAGACGTCAGCATCTCGCCCCACCTGCTCTCCCACAGCAATCAAGCCGTCCACTTGATTAGTATGCCACGCTTGACGAAGAATCGGTTATGCGAACTACAACTACAGCGGGTTTTTCGGGTTGTACGTTGCGGCGATCCTGTCTCATTCCAGACGCACGGTTACAGCAGCGCCTGGCGCGATGCCGCTCGGCCGATCTCGATCTGGCCGAGCGCCGGTTTGGCGGCCGCACGGTGCAGGTGCGTGGCGCTGTCACGCGGGCCCTTCACGCATCGCTGGGCGGTCGGCGATCCTTGCAGGCCCACCATGCCCCATTCTATCGCTGAGCCGGCTTGGCATTTCTCTCTGTCCTCGTTGCAAGGCGAGGGGGCGCGAAGTTAGCCGGGTATGAAATTCACGAAACAGCAACAAATCCGTTGTCCGATTGTCATCAGCGACACATATTGCGTTCGCGGGAGCGCCCCTTTCGCCAATGACAAACGGGAGATGAAACATGAAGTTGTTCGGCTTTGCGGCCGGTGTTGCCGCCACCTTGACCCTGCTTTCCACCACCTCCGCCTTCGCCGCCACCCAGATCAGTTGGTGGCATGCAATGACCGGCGCCAATGCCGAGGTGGTCGACAAGATCGCCAAGGATTTCAATGCCAGCCAGAGCGACTATGAAATTCTCCCCGTTTTCAAGGGCACCTATCCCGAAACGCTGAATGCCGGCATCGCTGCCTATCGTGCGGGGCAAGCGCCCGACATCATCCAGGTGTTCGACGTGGGTACCGGCGTCATGATGGCCGCCGAAGGTGCGATCAAGCCGGTGGCCGATGTGCTGACCAGCGCCGGCGTGACCTTCGACAAGAGCCAGTATTTGCCCGGCATCGTCGGCTACTATTCGAAGCCGGACGGGACCATGCTGTCCTTCCCCTATAATTCCTCGTCGCCCATCCTCTACTACAACAAGGATATCTTCCAGAAGGCCGGGCTTGATGTGAACAATCCGCCAAAGACCTGGAACGAGGTGTGGGAAGCCGCCAAGAAGATCAAGGCGAGCGGCGCCGCTTCCTGCGGCTATACCTCGACCTGGTTGACCTGGATCCACCTTGAGGCCTTCGCTGCCTGGAACGACGTTTCCTATGGCACCAACCAGAACGGACTTGCCGGAACCGACGTCGAGCTCAAGATCAATGCGCCGATCTTCGTCAATCATTTCCAGGCGCTCGCCGACCTGGCCAAGGACGGCACCTTCAAATATGGCGGCCGTACATCCGAAGCCAAGCAGATCTTTCTTGCCGGAGAATGCGGCATCTTCACCGAATCGTCGGGGGGTCTCGGTGACATCGTCAAGTCGGGCATGAACTACGGCATCGGCCAGCTTCCCTATGATAGTGACGCCAAGGGCGCGCCCCAGAACACCACGCCGGGCGGCGCCAGCCTGTGGGTGTTCGGCAACAAATCGGACGAGGAATACAAGGGCGTCGCGGCGTTCTTCTCCTACCTGTCCAAGACCGAAGTGCAGGAGTATCTGCACCAGAAGTCGGGTTATCTGCCGGTGACGCTCGCTGCCTATGAGGCGACCAAGAAGTCCGGCTTCTATGACAAGAACCCGGGCCGTGAGACGCCGATCCTGCAGATGCTGGGCAAGGCGCCGACCGAGAACTCGAAGGGCGTGCGCCTCGTCAACCTGCCGCAGGTGCGCGACATCGAGAACGAGGAGTTCGAGAAGATGCTGGCCGGCCAGCAGACTGCGCAGCAGGCGCTCGACAACGCGGTCGCACGCGGCAACAAGGCGATTCAGGAAGCGATCGGAAACTGAAGCGATTGTCAGTTGAACCTCGTCCACGCGGACCCGCGTGGACGATTTCCTGAATAGCGAGGGAATTACCCTGTCTCCACGCGTCGTCTTTCCCAACAAGACCCTGCCTTACCTGCTGGTGGCGCCGCAACTCGCCATTACGCTGATCTTTTTCTACTGGCCGACCGGGCAGGCGCTCTACCAGTCGATGCTCAGGGAAGACCCGTTCGGGCTGAAGAGCAAGTTCGTCGGGCTCGCCAATTTTCGCAAGGTGCTGGCCGACCCGGCCTACCTCAACTCGATCAAAGTTACGCTGGTGTTCTCTCTGGCGACCGCGATCGTCGCCATGGGTGTGGCCCTGTTGCTTGCCGTCATGGCCGAGAAGGTGGTGCGCGGCAAAGGCCTTTATCGCACGCTGCTGATCTGGCCGTATGCGGTGGCGCCGGCGATTGCCGGCATGTTGTGGCTGTTTCTGTTCAACCCCTCGATCGGTTCGCTGGCCTACGCCTTGAGAGGTCTCGGCATCGCCTGGGATCCCTTGCTCAACGGAAACCAAGCCATGATCCTGCTGGTATCTGCGGCTGCCTGGAAGCAGATCAGCTACAATTTCCTGTTCTTCGTCGCCGGGCTGCAGGCGGTGCCGAAGACGTTGATAGAGGCGGCGGCCATGGACGGCGCCGGGGAGACGAAGCGCTTCTGGACCATCGTCTTCCCGCTGCTCGCACCGACGACCTTCTTCCTGCTGGTCGTCAACACTGTCTATGCGCTGTTCGACACTTTCGGTATCGTTCATGCCGTCACCGGCGGCGGGCCGGGCAAGGCCACCGAGACGCTGGTCTACAAGGTCTACAATGACGGTTTCGTCAATTTGATCCTCGGCGATTCGGCCGCGCAGTCGGTCATCCTGATGGTCATCGTCATCTCACTCACGGCCATCCAGTTCCGCTATGTGGAACGCAAAGTCCACTACGGTTGAGCGCGAGCGATGATTGGTCAGTCCCCGCTTCGCGCCCTCATCGCCCACGCCGTGCTCATCCTGGGCATCCTGATCGTCGCTTTCCCGATCTACTACACCTTCGTTGCCTCCACGCAGACGCTGCAGACCATCCTCAAGCCGCCATTGCCTCTTTTGCCCGGCGACCAGGTCTGGAACAATTACAGCGAGGCGCTGTTCGGCGGTGTCGGCCGCATCGGCGGCGTCAGTGTCGGCCGATTGCTGCTCAACACCACGATCATGGCGCTCGGCATCGCGGTGGGGAAGATTTTCATCTCGATCCTTTCGGCCTATGCGATCGTGTTCTTCCGTTTTCCGCTTCGGATGGTCTTCTTCTGGCTGATCTTCATCACACTGATGCTTCCCGTCGAGGTGCGCATCCTGCCGACCTACAAGGTGATGGTCGATCTCGGCATGATCGACACCTATGCCGGCCTGATCATTCCGCTGATCGCCTCGGCCACCGCCACGCTTCTGTTTCGCCAGTTCTTCATGACCATCCCAGGTGAGTTGGTGGAAGCGGCGCGTGTCGACGGCGCCGGACCATGGCGCTTCTTTTTCGACATCCTGCTGCCGCTGTCGCGCACCAACATCGCAGCACTGTTCGTCATCCTCTTCATCTATGGCTGGACGCAGTACCTGTGGCCGCTGCTCGTCACCAACAGCAACGACATGAACACCATCGTCATCGCACTTAGAAAGATGGTCTCCTTCGCCGATGCCGATACCCAATGGCATCTGGTCATGGTCACCGCGATGCTGGCCATACTGCCGCCGATCCTGATCGTGGTGCTGATGCAACGCTGGTTCGTGCGCGGACTTGTCGATTCCGAAAAGTGAGAAGCCGATGGCGACCGTCGATCTGAAGGATGTGAAGAAAGTCTATCCCGGCGGCGTCGAGGCGGTGAGGGGTGTCTCCATCGCCATTCCCGACAAGGAGCTTTGCGTGCTGGTTGGGCCGTCCGGCTGCGGCAAGTCCACGCTGCTGCGGATGATCGCCGGGCTTGAGACCATTTCTTCCGGCACCGTCGCCATCGACGGCAAGATCGTCAACACGATCGGTCCGACCGAGCGCGACATCGCCATGGTGTTCCAGAACTATGCGCTCTATCCACATATGAAGGTCTACGACAACATGGCCTACGGGTTGCGCAACCGGGGTACTCCCAAGGACGAGATCGACAGCAGGGTTCGCTCGACCGCCAAGGTGCTGGAGCTCACGGCGCTGCTCGACCGGCGCCCGCGCGAGCTTTCCGGCGGCCAGCGCCAGCGCGTGGCCATGGGTCGCGCAATCGTGCGCAATCCAAAAGTCTTCCTGTTCGACGAACCGCTTTCCAACCTCGACGCCAAACTGCGCGGCCAGATGCGGGTCGAAATCAAGAATTTGCAGCGCTCGCTCGGTGTCACCTCGGTCTACGTCACCCACGACCAGCTTGAGGCGATGACGCTGGCCGATATTCTCGTCGTCATGAATGGCGGGTTGGTCGAGCAGACGGGCGCGCCGCTCGACATCTACGAGAAGCCGGCATCGACCTTCGTCGCCTCCTTCATCGGAGCGCCGCCGATGAACCTTCTGCCTCTTTCGCAAGGACCGGCTGGTCCGGCGCTGACCGACGGCAAGACGGTTGACTTCGCGCCTACGAACGCCGCCACGCTTGGCTTCCGCCCTGAGGATGCCGACGTCACCTTCAGTGCCGAGGCATCATCCGGCGCGCTTATTCTGCCTGCGGCGGTCGAGGCGGTCGAACCTGTGGGAGCCGAAAGCTTTCTTCACTGTGCCGCCGGCGGCAACCGCATCGTCGTGCGTGTGGCCGGCCGCGCCACGGCCAAACCCGGCGATCAACTGCGCGTCGTGGCCAGGGCCGAGAAGCTGCATTGGTTCGACAATGCTGGGAAACGAGTCGATTGACGCAGCCGCTCGCGCCAATCCGACGCATCGGCAGTTCAGGCGAAGACATGCGCCTTGCCGGAAACTGTCAGGCGCACGATCTCGCCGACGGAAGGCGCGTCGATTCCCGGCTTGCGTAAGGTCAGCGGTGTGCTGCCGATCGCCGCGGCGTCCGGCGGATCGGGGTTGTTCAACAGCCGCACGGCAATGGTGCACATCGAGCCTGCGAATTCCGAGTCCGTCACCTCGGCGAATATCGTGCCCGCAGGACCCGACATGCCTTCGCGCGACGTGCGCTTTACCTGCACCTGCTCCGGTCGCAGCATGATGCGGGCGATGTCGCGCCGCTCCTTCGAGTCGACGGCTATGCGACCAAGCGAGGAGGTGGCGAAGCCGCCTGAAATCTTTGCCGGCAAGATGATGGCGTCGCCAAGAAACTCGGCAACCATGCGGTCCTTCGGCTGCAGATAGAGTTCTCGCGGCGTGCCGATCTGAGAGAACTTTCCGTCGCGCATGACCGCCACCTGGCTGGCGAAGGACAGCGCCTCGGCCTGGTCGTGGGTGACCAGGATGGTGGTGATGCCGGCCGCTTCGAGCAGTTCGGCCACGGCCTTGCGCATCGAGGCGCGCAGCCCCGTGTCGAGCGCCGAGAACGGCTCGTCGAGCAACATCAGCCTGGGCTTCATCGCCATGGCGCGCGCCAGCGCCACACGCTGCTGCTGGCCGCCGGAAAGCTGATGCGGACGGCGTTTGAGGATCGCCTTGTCGAGCCCAACGGTATAGGCGAGCTCGGCGATGCGCTCGGCGCGCTGGTCATCCTCGCCGCGGGCCATGCCGAAGCCGATATTGTCGGCGATGCTGAGATGCGGGAACAGGGCGCCGTCCTGCGCCACCAGGCCGATGCCTCGGCGATACGCCGGCACCGCATGGCCGCCATTGGCCAGCACTTCGCCGTCGAGCACGACGCGGCCCTGGTCCGGCGCCTCGAAGCCGGCGATCAGCCGCAGCAAGGTGGTCTTGCCGCAGCCGGACGGGCCGACGATGGCGGTGCGACTGCCGCTGGCGGCGCTGAGCTCGACCCCGGCAAGGGCGGCCACCGGACCATACTGCTTGGTAAGGCCGCTGATTTCGAGAAAGCTCATCGCCCGGCCATCCGTTTCGACTGGACATAGAGCAGCCAGGTCAGCGGCAGCGACATCGCCACCATGATGAAGGCGTAAGGGGCGGCCGACGCATAGTCGATCTCGCCGCTATAGGACCAGAACGCCATGGCCAGCGTGCGCGTGCCGTTGGGCGCCAGCATCTGGGTGGCGGTCAGCTCGTTCATGATGCCGAGCGCGACCAGCGCCATGCCAGCCGCCGCGCCCGGCGCCGACAGGCGGATCGTTGTCGACCACAGCGCTTTCAGCGGAGGCCGGCCAAGGCTGGCGGCGGCACGTTCGAGCTCGACCGGCGCCTGTGCGATCGAGGCCCTGAGGCTGATCAAGGCGCGCGGCAGGAACATCAGGGCATAGGCGACCAGGATTGTGAACAGCGTCTGGTAGAACGGCATGGCGATGCGCACGGTAATGGTGACCAAAGCCAGCGCGATGACCACGCCGGGCAGCGAACCGACAATGTAGTTGCAGCCTTCGAGCAGCCGCTGCAGCGGCCCCGGCGCGCGGATCGAGATCCAGGCCATAGGTGTGGCGGCGATAGTGGCGAGCACGGCGCCGGCGAGCGCCAGGAACAGCGTTTGGCCAAGCGCCAGGCCGATCTCGTCGAAGCGCCAGACATCGACGCCGCCGGCGACCAGCCAGCGGCCGATGGTGACGAAGGGCACGCCGATGGCGAGAAGCGTGGTGACGGCAGGCAGAGCCAGGCAGGGCAGGGTGGCGCGACCGAGCCTGGTGCGCTGCTGGCGGCGCGCGGCACCCGAGCCTACGCGGGCATAGCGTTCCTCGCCGCGCACCAGCACCTCCAGCGCGAGCAGCACGAAGCAGCAAGTCACCAGGACGCCAGCCAGCATGTTGGCGGCGGGACCGTTGAAGGTCGACTGGAACTGGTCGACGATCGCCGTGGTGAAAGTGTCGAAACGGATGAAGACGTAGAGGCCGTATTCGGCCAGCAGATGCAGGCCGACCAGCAGCGCTCCGCCGCAAATGGCCAGTCTCAGCTGCGGCAGCACGACACGCCAAAACACCCGCCATGGTCCGAGGCCAAGCGCTGCGGCTGCGTCCTCCAAAGCAGGATCGAGCCGGCGCAGAGCCGCCGCCAGCGGCAGATAGAGGAACGGGAAATAGGCGAGAACCGAGACCAGCACGCCGGCCCACAGGCCGTGCAAGGTCGGCACCATGGTGATCCAGGCGTAGGAATGCACGAAGGCGGGGATGGCGAGCGGCGCCACGGACAGCCAGGCCCAGAGGCGGGCGCCGGGCAGGTCGCTGCGCTCGGTCAGCCATGCCAGCGCCACCGACAGCACGGTGGCGATCGGCACGGTGAGCGCCACCAGAAGCACGGTGTTGACCAGGAGTTCGCCGACGCGCGGCCGGAAGACCAGGGCCGAAGCAGTGTCCCAGCCCGTCTGCACGCCGGTCCAGATGATGAAGGCCAGCGGCAGCAGCGACAGCAGCGAGACGATTATGGCGGCAAGCGGGATCCAGGACATGAGCTGCCGGCGGGACCGCTTGGCTGCCTGGCCTGAACGTGCGAGATCGACGACAGACTGCATCACCTCACCCGCGCCCATGCCGCCGGGGCGGGGGCGCCGCAGGCGCGGCCGGAAACGCAATGTGTCGTCATGGACAATGCCATCTCGAAAACAGAGCGCTCCTGCGGAAAGTCCGGCAGGAGCGCAATCGTTGCCCTTTTAGGACGAACGCGGACTAAAGCAAGCCGGCTGCCGTCATCAGGTCCGTCACCTTCTTGGAGTTCAGTGTCGCCGGATCGACCTTCGGTGCCTGCAGATCGGCCAGCGGCACCAGCCTGGGATTGGACTGCGCGTCCTTGCCGATAGCGTATTCGAAGGACGTGCCGGTCTTCAGCACGTCCTGGCCGCCTTTGCCGGTCACCCATTTGAGGAACGCCTGGGCTTCCTTCGGGTGTTTGCTCGAGGCGAGCACGCCGCCGCCCGAGATCGAGACGAAAGCGCCGGGATCCTGGTTCTTGAAATAATGCAGTTCGACGTTCTTGCTGTTTTCGCCGGTCTTTGCCTGATCGCCAAAATAGTAATAGTGGTAGATGATTCCGCCTTCGATCTCGCCGGCATTGACCGCCTTCATCACCGTGCCGTTGCCCTTGTAGGCGGTGAAATTCTCCTTCATGGCCTTCAGCCAGTCGGCGGTTGCGGCTTCGCCCTTGAGCTCGAGCAGCGCGCTGACGATGGCCTGAAAATCGGCGCCGGAAGGCGAGGCTGCCCAGCGGCCTTTCCAGGCGGGATCGGCGAGATCGAGCATCGATTTGGGCAGCTTTTCGGCCGTGAGCTTGGTTTTGTTGTAGGCAAAGACGGTGCTGCGCGCCGCGACACCCACCCATTTGCCGCTGCTCGGCTGGAATTCGGCCGGGACTTGCGCCAGCGTGTCGGCGTCGACCGGCGCGAAAAGGCCCGCCGCTTCGACCAGGGTCATGGCCGGCGAGTTCTCGGTCAGGAACACGTCGGCCGGCGAAGAAGCGCCCTCGGCGACGATCTGGTTGGAGAAATCGCTGTCGCCGCCATTGCGCAGCGTGACCTTGATGCCGGTTTCCTTGGTGAAACCTTCGACCCATTCCTTGGCCAGGCTCTCATGCTGGGCGTTGTAGACGATGATGCCGGCATCCGCGGCCATCGCCGGCCCGGCGATCATGCTCACGGCCAGCGCTGTTGCGCCCGCTAGGGTGGAGAGCGTGTATCTCATGGCGTCATCCTCAATCTCGGTGGTTCTGGTTTCGCAGGCTGCACCTATCGATACCTGACAGCAGTAGTCAACATTGCTCGGCTGCTTCAATCGGTCGCCGCTCCCGCAAACTTTCGTGATTTTGCGGCACTTTGGCTTGGACATCATTTCGCCGGACACGTAACAAATCGGTGCCGAGGCGCGAAGATCGGGGAGTGAACTCTTGTGAGCGGCAAGGATGAGGCCGAGCTTTCCCGGCTGATGCGGGCCGCGATCGCGGGAGATGAAAGGGCCTACGCCGACTTTTTGCACCGGATCGCCGCGCTGGTTCGCGGCTTTGCGAGGCGCAAGATCGTACAGGGCGGGGTCGATCCCGAGGATGTCGTGCAGGAAACCTTGCTGGCCATTCATGTGAAACGGCATACCTGGCGCCAGGACGCGCCGGTGTTGCCATGGATCTATGCGATAGCCCGCTTCAAGCTGATCGACGCTTTCCGGCGGCGCGGACGGCGCATCGAAATCGAGATCGACGAGATCGCCGAGACCTTTGCCGAGCCGGAAACCGAGACCGTCAGCGAACGCGACATCAACCGGGCGCTGGACGGACTGCCGGCTGCGCAGCGTTCCGTCGTTTCTTCGATCTCGGTCGACGGCCGCTCCATCGGCGAGACGGCGGCCAGGCTCGGCGTCAGCGAGACGGCGGTGCGGGTGTCGCTGCATCGCGGGCTTGCCGCGATCGCCAAGCGATTTGGGCAGGGGCGCTTCGGGCGGCAGTGACATGAGGACGGAGGGTCTCATCAAGGCACTCGACGCCGACACAAGCAGCAAGGCGATGCCGCTGCGCTCGGCCTGGTTGATGGCGGCGGCAGCCGCGGCGGTGATCGCGGCTCTGGTCTTCTTTCTCACCATCGGCCCGCGTCCCGACATCATGACCGCCATGCACACGATGCGGTTCCTGGCGAAGTTCGTGTTCACCATCGTGCTCGCCGTCACCGCCTTTGGCCTGGTCCGGGCGTTGTCGACGCCGGGCGCTTCGACGGCAAGAGCCGCGGCCTGGATGCTGGCGGCGCCGCTGCTGGTGGCCGTGGCGGTGGCTCTCGAACTGTTCATGGTGCCGGAGCCGATGTGGAGCACGCGCATGGTCGGCTCCAACATGATGATCTGCATGGGCTTCATCCCGCTGATCGGAATCGGCCCGCTTGCCGTCTTCCTGTGGATGCTGCGCTATGGAGCGCCGACGCGGCCGGTGTTGGCCGGGGCGGTCGCGGGACTGCTCGCCGGCGGCCTGGCGGCGACCTTCTACGCCGCGCACTGCTTCGACGATTCGCCGCTTTTCGTCGCCACCTGGTACACGCTCGCCATCGCCGTCCTCGCCGGTCTGGGCGCGCTCGGGGGACGGTTCTTCGTGCGCTGGTGACCGGGCCGTCCAAGATCGCCCAATAATCACCGATCCTTAATCATGCCGGGAATTGTTTGCGGGTTCACCGTGTTGCCGGTGGCTCCGGCGCAACCTTTCCTTAAAATCGATCATCCAGTGTTTTTTGCAGAAATGTGTTGCGCATGGGGTGGCATGCACAGTGATGCGACGAGAGCGAAAAAGCCTGCGGGCTGACAGTCAGGTGGCTTTGGTGCTTGCGGCCGGAGGGCTTTGCGCTGCCGTGGTCGCGCTCCTGCTGTCGCGGCTCGATGTCAGCGCCGAAGTGCTGAAACTCTGCCTGCAGATATCGGTGCCGGTCGCCGCCGTTGCGCTGATTCTCGCCGCCCTGTTCATTTACCGGATACTGGACGACCGCCGGCAGATCGCCGAAAGCGAGCAGCGTTTCCGCCGCGCCATGGAGGATTCGGCGATCGGCATCGCCATTGTCGGCCTCGACGGCCGCATCCATGAAACCAACCCGGCCTTCGCCGCCATGCTCGGCTATAGCAAGCAGGAGATCGAGGCGCTGACCTTCTTCCAGATCACCCATCCCGACGATGTGCAGATCGGCCGTGAGACGATGGACGGCATGCGGGCGGGCACCGTCAACGCCTTCCACTTCGAAAAGCGCTACCTCAGGAAGGACGGCACGCCGGTATGGGCCCATCTTGCCGGTTCCGTCATTCGCGACGAGAAGAGCGGGAGCCCGCTCTACCTGGTCTCCCAGATCGAGGATATCGATGCGCGCAAGCAATCCGAGGCGCGCATAGCCGAGGCCGAAACGCGCTGGAATTTTGCCCTGGCCAGCGCCGGACAAGGCGTCTGGGATCTTGATATGCGGAAGGGCGGCACCACCTACTCCGCCACCTGGGTGAAGATGCTGGGCTATGCCGATGGCGAACTGGACGGCGACCCCGACCGCTGGCTGGCGATGATCCACCCCGACGATCGCGAAAACGTCGCCGAAGCCGATCGTGCCCATCTGGAGGGCAGGACACCGTTCTTCGAAGCCGAGTTCCGGATGCGCCACAAGGATGGCCACTGGGTCTGGATCCTCGACCGCGGCAAGACGCTCGAACGCGACAAGGACGGACGGCTGGTCAGGGCCATCGGCAGCCTGACCGACATCACCCAGCGCAAGCAAACCGAGGAAAGCCTCATCGTATCGGCGGCAATGCTGGCCGACGAGAAGGAGCGGCTGAGGGTGACGCTGCAGTCGATCGGCGACGCCGTCATCTGCACCGATGCCGCCAACCGCATCACCTTCATGAACCCGGTCGCCGAAAAGCTCACCGGCGTTGTTGGCGCGGAGGCGCTCGGCAAGACGCTTGGCCATGTCTACTGGGCGGTGGACGAAGAAACCGGGCAAAGGATCGGCATGACGCGGCCGGCGCTCGGCAGCGCCAGCCCTGTCGACCAGAACAGTCGCGCCGTCCTTATCCGTCGCGACGACACACGCTGCAGCATCCGCCAGGTGGTGTCGCCGATCATGAACGACCGCCAGGAGTTCTGCGGTCTTGTCATTGTCTTCCAGGACTTCACCGATGCGCGCGCCTTGCAGCGCCAGCTCGCCTATGCCGCCGCGCATGATGCGCTGACTGGCCTTGCCAACCGTTCGAGCTTTATCCGCACCACGGAGGAACTGGTCGACCGGAGCCGCAAGGCCGGCACAGCCAGGCCGGCCGGCGAACATCATTTCATGTTCATCGATCTCGATCATTTCAAGCTGGTCAACGACACTGGCGGCCACGCCGCCGGCGACGCCTTGCTGAAGCGGGTTGCCGAGGCCATTCGCGGTGCGCTTGGGCCAGAGGATATCGTGGCCCGCCTCGGCGGCGACGAATTCGCGGTCATCCTGAAAGCCGGGCCGAGCGCCGGCGCCAGGATTGCCGCACGCTCGGTCATCGACGCCATCCGCGGCCTGCAGTTCAGCTGGGACGGCCGGCCGCATGCGATCGATGCCAGCATCGGGCTGGCGCCAATCCACAGCAACAGCGGTGAAGTCGACGAGATCATCGCCCGGGCCGATGCTGCCTGCTATGCGGCCAAGGCCGCCGGCCGCGGCTGTGTTTCCGTGGCGCCTGACGATACCGGGTCAAGAGGCCAAGCAGAGCCGCCGCTTGCAGCGGCGTCCTGAGGGAGCACGGAACTTTCGTTCTGGTGGTTAGCGCGTCGGAACCGGATGCTCGCCGCGATAGTCGTAGAAGCCGCGCCCGGTCTTGCGGCCGAGCCAGCCGGCCTCGACATATTTCACCAGCAGCGGGCAGGGGCGATATTTCGAATCCGACAGGCCGTCATGCAGCACCTGCATAATCGACAGGCAGGTGTCGAGGCCGATGAAATCGGCGAGCTGCAGCGGTCCCATCGGATGGTTGGCGCCGAGCCGCATGGCGGTGTCGATGGCATCGACCGAGCCGACCCCCTCATAGAGCGTGTAGATCGCCTCGTTGATCATCGGCAACAGAATGCGGTTGACGATGAAGGCCGGAAAATCTTCAGAGACGGTGATGGTCTTGTCGAGCTGTTTCACATAGGCCTTGGCCGCCTCGAAGGTCTGATCCTCGGTAGCGATGCCGCGCACCAGTTCGACCAGCTTCATCAGCGGCACGGGGTTCATGAAATGTATGCCGATAAAACGCTCGGGACGGTCGGTCTGCGCCGCAAGCCGGGTGATCGAAATCGACGAGGTGTTGGTCGCCAGAATGGCTTCCGGGTTGAGCTGGGGACAGAGCTGCGCGTAAATCTTGCGCTTGACCGTCTCGTCCTCGGTCGCCGCCTCGATAACCAGATCGGCACCGGCGAGATCAGCCATGGTGGGGGCTGCGGAAATGCGCGCCATCGCTTCGTTACGCAGCTTTTCCTCAAGCTTGCCGGAGCCGACCTGACGGGCCATGTTGCCGCTGACCGTGGCAATGCCCTTCTCGATACGGTCGGGCGAGACGTCGTAGATCAGCACCTTGAAACCCGAAAGTGCTGATACATGCGCGATGCCGCCGCCCATCTGGCCGGCGCCGATGATGCCGATCGTCTCGATCTTGGCCATTTGCAGCGATCCCGTCGAAAAGGCCTTTGCGGCCTGCTTTTTGTGCAGTGCAAACTAAAAGGGTGGGGCAGCTTCGTCTACCCCACCCTTTCACAATTTAATACGCTTTGGCAGAGAGCGTCAAAGCGCCTTTTGCAGTTCCGGCAGGATGACGAACAGGTCGCCGACCAGGCCGTAATCGGCAACCTGGAAGATCGGCGCCTCTTCGTCCTTGTTGATGGCGACGATGACCTTCGAATCCTTCATGCCAGCAAGGTGCTGGATGGCGCCGGAAATGCCGACGGCAATATAGAGGTCCGGCGCCACGACCTTGCCGGTCTGGCCGACCTGCCAGTCATTCGGGGCGTAGCCGGCGTCGACGGCAGCGCGCGAGGCGCCGACGGCTGCACCGAGCTTGTCGGCGACCGGCAGGATGACTTCCTGGAACTTTTCCGAGGAGCCGAGCGCGCGGCCGCCCGAAATGATGATCTTTGCCGAGGTCAGCTCCGGACGGTCGGTTTCCGAGAGTTTGTTCTCGACGAAAGTGGAGAGGCCGGGATTGGCCGCGGCCTTCACCGTCTCGACAGCTGCCGAGCCGCCCTCGGGGGCAGCCTGGAAGGAGGCGGTGCGCACAGTGATGACCCTCTTGGCGTCGGTAGACTGCACCGTCTGGATCGCATTGCCAGCATAGATCGGCCGCTTGAACGTGTCTGGTGAAACCACTTCGATGATCTCGGAGACTTGCGCGACATCGAGCAGGGCCGCCACGCGCGGCGCGACGTTCTTGCCCGACGAGGTCGCCGGCCCGATTATGGTGTCGTAGGCGCCGGCCAGCGAGACAACGAGTGCGGCGAGCGGTTCGGCGAGGCGCTCGGCCAGTTCGTCGGCCTCGGCCAGCAGCACCTTGCTCACGCCCTTGAGCTTGGCGGCGGCGTCGGCAGCGCCTTTGGCGCCTTTGCCGGCGACCAGCACATGCACGTCCGAACCGATCTGCAGCGCCGCCGAGAGCGCTTTGGCGGTCTGGTCGGAAAGAGTTGCGTTGTCGTGTTCTGCGATGAGGAGAATGGTCATTTTATCTGTTCCTTCCAGTCTCAGAGCACGCCGGCTTCGTTCTTCAGCTTGTCGACCAGTTCGGCGACGCTCTTGACCTTCACGCCCGCCTTGCGGCCGCTGGGCTCCTCGGTCTTGAGCACCTTCAGGCGCGGCTTGACGTCGGCGCCGTAATCGGCCGGGCTCTTTTCGTCGAGCGGCTTCTTCTTGGCCTTCATGATGTTGGGCAGCGAGGCGTAGCGCGGCTGGTTGAGGCGAAGATCGGCGGTGATGATCGCCGGCATCTTCAGTTCCACCGTCTGCAGGCCGCCATCGACTTCGCGCGTCACCTTGGCCTTGTCGCCGTCGAGCACGACCTTGGAGGCGAAGGTGCCCTGTGCCCAGCCGAGCAGGGCGGCCAGCATCTGGCCGGTCTGGTTCGAGTCATCATCGATCGCCTGCTTGCCGAGGATCACGAGGCCGGGCTGCTCGGCGTCGACGACGCCCTTCAGCACCTTGGCGACGCCGAGCGGCTCGGTCTGTTCATCTGTCTTGACCAGGATGGCGCGGTCGGCGCCCATGGCGAGCGCGGTGCGGAGCGTTTCCTGCGCCTGCTGCGGGCCGATCGAAACGACGATGATCTCTTCGGCCTTGCCGGCTTCCTTCAGCCGGAGTGCCTCTTCCACCGCGATCTCGTCGAACGGGTTCATCGCCATCTTGACATTGGCGAGTTCAACCGCCGAACCATCAGCCTTGACGCGAACCTTGACGTTCGCATCCACAACCCGCTTCACGGGCACAAGGATCTTCATTTGCCTGTCACCTCTCCTGAGATATCCGGGCGCGCTATAGCAGCGTGCGCCTCCGCAGAGTTGTCGAAAGCCGACATTCCTGACTGAATTGCGGCCAAACGGAATCCTGGCCGGACGAATTCTGGTCTTCTGCCGCCTAGCGGTGGCGCTCTCCGTAGTTGTGGCGACGCAACACGTCAATATGCCACGGCAGCGGCCAAACCACTCAAATCGGTTCAGTTGTGACCGGAAGCGCCACCCCGGCCCCAACGCGTCTCAGGTTGCACGGGAGCCGGACCGGCTGGCGCCGGCCCAATAGAAGCGGCTGGCTGATCGGCGGGTTCCGGCTCGCCGTCGTCACCGGCGAGCAGCGGCACGCCGCGGCTGCGCATGATGAGCACCAGCACGCCACCGGCAATGATGCCGCCAATGTGGCAGGCCCAGGATATCTGGTTTTCGCCGCCGGCGGCAAACATCACCACCTGGAAGCCGATCCACAGGATCAGCGGGATGAAGGCCGGGATACGCAGCGGAATCCGGGCAAAGACCAGCACCCACACTTTCACCCGGGGGTAGAGGACCAGATAGGCGGCGACGACGCCGGCAATGGCGCCGGAGGCGCCGATCAGCGGAACCTCCGAACTCCAGGCGACGAGCCCCTGGAAGAAGGCGCCGGCGATGGCGCAAAGCAGGTAGAAGATGAGGTAGCGGATGTGGCCGAGTGCGTCCTCGACATTATCGCCGAACACCCACAGGAACAGCATGTTGCCGCCGAGATGAAAGATATCGGCATGCAGGAAGGCATAGGTAAGGTAACTCAGGCTCTCGGGAATGACGACGAATTGGGGCGAGAGTTCTGCCGTGTCGTGGACAACCGAAGGAATGAAGCCGAAGCCGAGCACGGCTGCGTTGTTGAAATTTTCGCCGCCGATCGTCGTGATGAGAAAGACCAACACGTTGGCCGCGATCAGGCCGATCGTCACATATTGCAGCCGGATGTGGCGCAACCTGTTGGAGTCGTAAAGCGGGATGAACATGCCCCAAGCCCTTTCCCGCCTTCGAAAATTCAGCGGTTCTTGCCGGGCACCCATAACACGTCGGCATTTCCGTTGTCATTGACCGCACGAGCGGCGACGAACAGAAAGTCCGAGACGCGGTTTATGTATTTCAGCCCCTCGCGATTGACATGTTCGGCCGGGTCCTGCGCCAGTGCCACCATGATCCGCTCGGCCCGTCGCGCCACGGTGCGGGCAAGATGAAGTGCTGCCGCCGCCGGCGTGCCGCCATTGAGCACGAAGGATTTGAGCGGCTGCAGATTCTTGTTGAGAAGGTCGATATCCTTTTCGACGCGGTCGGTCTGCGAGGCGATGATGCGCAGCGGCTCGTAGCCGAGCGGCTTGCCGTCGTCGGGCACGGCGAGATCGGCGCCGAGGTCGAACAAATCGTTCTGGATGCGGGACAGCATGGCGTCGATGGCGGGATAACTTGCCGCTGTGTGCAGGCGGGCGATGCCGATGCAGGCATTGGCTTCATCGACGGTGCCGTAGGCATCGACGCGCAGGTCGGATTTCAGCCTGCGTTCACCGGTGCCGAGGCCAGTGGTGCCGTCATCGCCCGTGCGGGTGTAGATCTTGTTGAGCTTGACCACGTCGCCTCCCGAACGGCCGTCACTTGCGGGTGAAATACACCACCAGCAGGATCAGTGCCAACGCCAGCGCCTGCAGCAGCACGCGTGCCTGCATCAGCTTGTTCGAGCTCACACCGGAGCCGCCGCGCATCATGTTGATGAGGCCGCGGACAAGCACGATCACCACGGCGACCATGACGAGGACGAGGAGGACTTTGATGACGGTTGCCATGATCTGTTCCCAGTTCTGTTGCGATCAGGCGCGTCCGGCCAGAACGCGGTAGAGCATCGATGCCGGCAGGATGCGCTTGAGCATCACGCCAATCCTGGCCGGCACTGTTACCACATAGTGCGGGCGCGGGCGCCGCGACAGAAGTGCATGGCGCAAGGCCGCATAGACCACCTCCGGCCCCTTTTTCAGCCGTGATGAGCTGCCGCCGGCCCGAAGCCGCGCCAGCTGCGTGGCATAGGCGACGTGGTGGACGGAATTCTCGTGGTCGATGTTTTTCAGGAACCAGAACAGCCCGTTGCTGGCGATTTTCGAGGTCACCGGCCCCGGTTCGATCAGCGAGACATGGATGCCGCTGCCCCTGAGTTCCTGCTGCATGCACAGCATCAGGCCTTCGAGCGCGTGCTTGGAGGCTGAGTAGGCGCCGCGAAAAGGGACCGGCGCTAGCCCAAGGATCGAGGAACAATGAACGAGGCGGCCATGTCCCTGGCGACGCATTACCGGTACGATGCGTCGGGTGAGGTCGTGCCAGCCGAAGAAATTGGCCTCGAACTGCTCGCGCAATGCCGCAACCGGCAGGTCTTCCACGGCGCCGGGCTGTGCATGGGCGCCGTTGTTGAACAGGGCGTCGAGGCGTCCGCCTGTCCGCTCCAGCACCGATGCCGCAAGTGCTGCGATGGAATCCGGCTCACGGTAGTCGAGATAAAAGGCCTCGATGCCGTCGGCTTCAAGTGCGGCTATGTCATCCGGCTTGCGCGCCGTTGCAAACACGCGCCAGCCATCCGCCTTCAGTGCACGGGCGCAGTGGGCGCCTATCCCGGACGAGGCGCCGGTGACGATGATGGTGCGCAACTCTTTGGCAGGCGGCATCGTGGTTTGAGCAAGGGTTGCCATTTGCCACAATCCCTTCCCATATTCGCGGCGTCGAGACAATCGAAGGGAACGCGGCTCTTGATGCGGAATATCGTCGTGCTGCGCCGCGTGCTCTATGACGCGCTTGGCCATTTCAACACCGATGACGGCTGGGCCATGGCCAGCCATCTGGCGATCACTTCGCTCATGGCGCTGTTCCCGTTCCTGATCTTCGCCACCACGCTGGCGAGCTTCCTCGGCGCGCAGGCGTTCGCCGATACTGCCGTGCACCTGGTCTTCGACACCTGGCCCGAACAGATCGCCAAGCCTATCGCGCGCGAGGTGCTCAACGTGCTGACCGTGCGGCGCACCGATCTTTTGACCTACGGCGTGCTTCTGGCGGCCTATTTCGCCTCCAACGGCATCGAGGCGCTGCGCACCTCGCTCAACCGCGCCTACCGCGTCGCCGAAACGCGCGGCATCATCTACCGCCGGGTGCAGAGCATTTTCTTCGTGCTGATCGCGACGGCCGGTTTCCTGGCGATCAGCGTGCTCCTGGTCTTTGCGCCTTTGCTGGCGCGGCTGGCGGAAGCTCATTTCGAGTGGATCAAACCCTATACGGGCACGATCACGCTGTGGCGTTACGTCATCGCCTCAACCGTCATCATTGGTGGCTTGTTTGCCGTCCACTATTGGCTGCCGGCGGGCAAGCGCCGCTTTGTCTCGCTGGTGCCTGGCATCATCTTCACTCTGGCTGCGTGGCTTGTCGGCTCGACGATGTTCGCGACCTACCTCGACCATTTCTCGTCCTATGTGACGACCTATGCCGGCCTCGCCTCGATCATGATCGCCGTGGTTTTCCTCTATATGCTGTCGGCGATATTCATCCTCGGCGGCGAACTCAATGCGGCGATCAGCCGCTTTCTCGAAGCGCGCGCGCGTGTCGGCAGCTAGGTTTTGGCTGGCCGAGCCGTGGCCAGCCCGACGCCGAGCGTCGCGATTGCCATGCCGACGATCTGCACGAGGCTGAGCCGTTCGCCGAACAGCGCCCAGGCGATGACAGCGGTGACGGCCGGCACCAGGTAGAACAGCGACGCGACCTTCGACATCTCGCCGTCGCGGATCATCACCATCAGCAAGAAGATGGCGCCGATCGACAGCACCAGGACCAGCCAGGCCATGGCGAAGATCAGTTCGCCGTTGATGATCACCGTGTGGGTCTCAAGGGCCAGCGAAGCCAGGATCATCAGCGAGCCGCCGCCGATATATTGCCACATCGTCGCCGCCACCAGGTCGCCACCCGAGGCATAGCGCTTCTGCCAGATGGTCCCGGCGCTCATGCCCAGCACCGAGACCAGCGACGCCGCCAGCGTTTCGGGCGTAACGCCGCCGCCGAGAGCGCCGAGCTTCGGCCACAGCACGATGATCACCCCCACAAGGCCGACGGCAAGGCCGGCCCAGTGGCGCGGCAGGATGGCCTCGCCGAGGAACCGGCCGGCAAGCACGGCCGTGATCAGTGGCTGCAGGCCGACGATCAGCGCCGAAAGCCCGGCGGGCATGCCCCTGTGGATCGCCCAGAACACCGCGCCGAGATAGATGCCATGCATGAGGATGCCGGAGACCGTGGCGTGAAGCGCTTCTGCCCTTGTGGCTCGCTTCGAGCCAAGCACGAGCATCAGGCCGGCGAGCAGCAAGGCGGCGATGACAAAGCGGGCCGCCAGAAAGGTGAAGGGCTCGGCCCAGGGCATGGCGTAGCGCGCGCCGATGAAACCTGTCGCCCACAGGACGACAAACGAGGCGGGGATGAACCGCTTGAGACTGTGCATTTTCGGGGAAGCCGTTTCCGGTGGAGAGGTCCGATTCGGTGAAGAGACAAATACGGCAATTGCTCTAATGCGGTTCAATCCGGCAAGCAAAGCGAAACAATTGGTACATAAGCTCATCCTGATGTAGGAGGTGGCCGAATTCAAAGGGCGGCGTCAGGGCAATCGACTTCTGTCGATGGATCCGGCGACATGGCGTTTTGGCTTCGACAGGGAGCGCGCATGCTGTTGCATCTCGACACAAGCTGGCTTTTGATGACGGTGGCCAGTGTGGCCGTGTTCGGCTTCTTCTTCGGTTCAGCGCTCGACGCCATCATGCAGGAGGACGGTTTTGGGTCGACCGGCAACACATTGCTGTTCACGCTCGGCTTTTTCGCCGCGGTCATGGCCGCGAACGAACATGGCATCGTCCTGAGAGATCTGAAGCTCGCGGTTGCCTGGGGACTGGGCGGCGCCTTCGCGTTTATAGGCGCGTTGGCGCTGCTCAAGGCGGGGCTGGCCCGGCTTTAGTCAGAGCCCGACCAGCCGCCTGACATCGTCCGGCGACATGCCTGCCGGCCTCAGCGCGGCAAGGCCGGTATCAGCAAAACTCTTCGACAGTTTGCGCCCATCCGGTCCGAGTATGAGACGGTGGTGGAAATACTGCGGCTGGCCGAGGCCGAGCAGTTCCTGCAGCAGGCGCTGGATGCCGGTCGCGGAATAAAGGTCGCGGCCACGCACGACATGGCTGACGCCTTGCAGAGCGTCGTCGACGACGACGGCCAGGTGATAGCTGGTCGGGATGTCGCGGCGCGCCAGAATGACGTCGCCCCAGTCCTGCGGACGCGCCTCGACTCGCTGCGTCGCCGAAAGCGTCTCGTTGGTGAATTCGCGCCAGGACAAATCCGTGCCGACGCGCGCCAGCGCTGCATCGATGTCGAGGCGCCAGGCGAAGGGCGCATTTTCGGCGATGCGGCGGTTGCGTTCGCTGACCGGCAGCGCCTTGTCGGCGGCGGGATAAAGCGGCACGCCGTCCGGGTCGCGCGGCCAGCCGCGGCCGCGCTTTTCGCTGTCGGCGATGAAGGCCCTGATCTCGCCACGGCTCATGAAGGCAGGGTAGACGAGTTCTTCGCGGACCAGCCGGTCGAGCACGGCCTGATAGTCGGAGAAATGCTCGGCCTGGCGCCGCACCGGCTGTTCCCATTCGAGACCTAACCATTCGAGGTCGCGAAAGATGCCGGCCTCGAATTCAGGCGTGCAGCGGATCGTGTCGATGTCCTCGATGCGCAGCAGCAGGCGGCCGCCGGCCGCACGCGCCAGTTGCTGGTTGAGCAGTGCCGAATAGGCATGGCCGAGATGCAGTTCGCCATTCGGGCTCGGCGCGAAGCGGAATGTCAGGAGCGTCATCTCACAAGCGGCAATCGGGTTGTGCAGCGGTTTTGCCAATTGCTACCGTGCGGTCGGTTCAGGAACAAGAAAACATGCGACGCATCGCGACACTGGACGATATTGCGCGCGGGTTGGATGCGCTTTGCGCAATCGATCCGCGCCTGGAAAAGGTGCGCGGCATGGCTGGCGAGGTGCCGCTGCGGCTGTCGGAACCCGGTTTTCGAAGCCTGGCCTCCATTATCGTTTCGCAACAAGTATCCCGTGCGAGCGCCGATGCGATTTTCGGCCGGCTGATGAAACTGGTCGATCCGCTAACGCCGCAGGCGATCCTTGCCGCCGGCGAGGACATGTTTCGCGAGGCCGGGCTGTCGCGGCCGAAGCAGCGCGGTCTGATCGCGGTTGCGCAGGCCGTGGTTGAGGGGCTCGACCTGCATCACCTCTGTTTGCTCGACGCCGAAGAGGCGATCGCGGCTATGATCGCGGTGCCGGGCATCGGCCCGTGGACGGCGGAAGTCTATCTCCTGTTTGCCGCCGGCCACCCCGATATTTTCCCCGCGCGCGACGTCGCGCTGCAGAGCGCGGTCGGCCACGCGCTCGGTATCGAGCCGCGTCCGCCGGAGAAAACGCTGATCGCCCTGGCCGAATCATGGAGCCCGTGGCGAGGTGTCGCATCGCGGCTTTTCTGGTCCTATTATCGCGAAACCAGGGGCCGGGACGCGGCACCTCCGGCCTGAAACCGCAAAAAAGCATGAAAACCCTGCATTTTTGCCGCGTTTGGCTGATGACAATCCGCTTCACATCCCTGTCATGTCGGGCTTACAGTATCCACGCCGATCGGTTTTAAAACGAGGAGGTCAACAAGGTGACGGTTGCCGTATCTCCGGATGGGCTTCCTGCGCTGGTGCTGAATGCGGATTACCGTCCGCTCAGCTATTACCCCTTGTCGCTCTGGTCCTGGCAGGATGCCATCAAGGCGGTGTTCCTCGACCGGGTCAACATCGTCGCCGAATACGAGCATGCGGTGTCTTCGCCGACCTTTTCGATGAAGCTGCCCAGCGTCGTCAGCCTGAAGGCCTATGTGAAGCCGTCGAGGCACCCGGCATTCACCCGCTTCAACGTGTTCCTGCGCGACCGCTTCCAGTGCCAGTATTGCGGCACGCCCGAGGATCTGACCTTTGACCACGTCATCCCGCGCCATCGCGGCGGGGCGACGACGTGGGAGAATGTCGTGGCCGCCTGTTCACCCTGCAATCTGAGGAAGGGCGGCATGATGCCGGCGCACGCCAAGATGTGGCCGTTGCAGAAGCCCTACCAGCCGACCGTGCACGACCTGCACAACAATGGCCGGCTGTTCCCGCCCAACCATCTGCATGAAAGCTGGATGGATTATCTCTACTGGGATGTGGAACTCGAACCGTAGGGATCGTTCGAGAATTCGCAAGGCTGGCCGCCTGAAGCGATTTTGCGCTTCCGATGCTCACACGCCTGCCAGACCATATCGGAACAGCTCGGCTGCGCTCACTTATCGGCGGCATCGCCTTTAAGGACCGGCTTCCCCCACTCCGTCGCTGCTTCGCAGCGCCACCTCTCCCCCCTCCGGAGGGAGAGGAAGGGAGCCCCGCTGGAGGAGCGCTGGCTGTAGAGTAGCGCCGGCTGTAATAGGCTCGCGCCTTTCCTCTACCCCGTCGATCGGGGGAGAGGTGGTTCGGCGAAGCCGAGACGGAGTGGGGGTCGACCTGGCTCGGACGTCGAAAGCCGCGCCACGCGAACCAGTCTGCAGAATTTTTGCTCGAACTCTGCGTCGTGGCGCTCGATCGAATTAGCTCAATCGCGCGCCAGCGCGCCGCGGAAGGCGATGGCGGCGAGGATGAAGCTGGCGATGGCGTTCCAGCCGGCCAGCGACAGGCCGAGGATACGAAGGGCTGCCTTGTCGCAGGATGGCGGCACGAATTTGTCGAGCGCGTCGAGCACGCCCTTGCCGCCGGTGTCGACCGGGCCGGCGCCGGCCGTGCAATCGGCCGGGCCCTGCCACCAGGCCCATTCGACGCCCGAATGATAGACGCCGAGATAGAGGCCATAGAGCATCAGCAGGCCGCCGACGGCAAGCAGGCCGCGCGTCAGCCATGCGGGCGCGCTAAGCATGGAGGCAATCACCGCCAGCAGCATCAGCGGGGCGCCGATATAATAGGGCGTGCGCTGCTCCAGGCACAGATGGCAGGGGATGTAGCCGCCTATGTGCTGGAAGGCGAGCGCGGAGCCGACCGTGGCGGCCATGGCGACGGCGAGAAACAAAGCGGTGCGCGTCCGCTGGCGTCCGGTATCGGCTGTCATCGTGGCTGTCATGTTTCGTCCGTTGAATTCGCCGTCCGCCGGCATAGTCCTGACCCACCGCCCGCCTTGGGCGGTTAGAAGGCGTATTTGACGACGATATAGAGCAAAATCAGGGCGGCGGCGCCGGCGCCGACGATCAATCCCAAACGCTTCTCGATGAATTCCTTGATCTCCTCGCCATAGCGGCGCAGCAGCCAGGCAAGAAGCAGGAAACGAGCGCCACGCGCCAGGATGGCGGAGACGATGAAGACGACAAGATTGACGTGGAGGGCGCCTGCCAGAATGGTGACCACCTTGATCGGCGGCAGGTGGGCGGCACCCGATGTGACGAGCAGCACCAGCATCAGCCCGGTGCCGGCCGACTGCCACCTCTCGAACGCGTCAAGGCCGCCAAAGTGCTCCAGCATCGGCCGTGCTATCGTGTCGTAGGCATAGTAGCCGATCAGCCAGCCGGCAATGCCGCCCAGCACGGACGCAACGGTGGCGGTCAGCGCGTAGCGATAGGCGCGTTCGGGCCGCGCCAACGCCATGGGCAGGTACAAGACGTCGGCAGGTATGAAAAACACCGAGCTTTCGACGAAGGCGATGAAGGCCAGCCACCATTCGGCGGATTTGCGGGCCGCCAGCGACAAGGTCCAGTCGTAAAGTCCGCGAAGCATCGGCTCTCCTGGATGCAGGTTGCCCAGACGCAACGCGCTTTGATACGCGTCTGTCTAGAAAGATTTTCCGCGCCGCACAATGGCAGGAGCGTCATGAAACAGAAAGGCGGGCTTTTGCCGCAAGCAGGGCACGGCGGCGCATTTGGCCAGTTGACGAACAGGCCTCCGACCGTATAGTCCGCGCCCATCCAGGCCTCCTGGCCTGAGCCCCTATGGCGGAATTGGTAGACGCGCTCGACTCAAAATCGAGTTCCGCAAGGAGTGCTGGTTCGATTCCGGCTAGGGGCACCATTTTTGATCTCACGCCAGTTCGCTTCGCTCATGGGCTCCGATGGGGCGGCCTGACCGGCCGACGGGCGGTCGCCCTTGCGAACCCTCCGGGTTCGAACAGTGCCTCGAACACAGAGCCAACCGCGGCTGCTGAGGATGACAGCGATAGCGCCAATCAGCGGCGGCCGGTAGCCCCGCTCTACGTGCTCTCAGGCCGCCGCACGGTGTTCTTCACGGGCAGCTTCCCACACTTCGCGGGCCGCGTCGGCGTTCATGACCGCGATCCCCAATCCCACCGCCAAATCGGGCCACGCGGAATGCCAGAGCAAGGCCGTGACCAACCCTGCGGCAATAATGGCGATGTTGGCCAAGGCGTCGTTGCGGGCCGACAGGAAGGCCGCCTTTGTGAGGCTGCCGCCACGATGCCGGTGCGCGGCCAGCATGTAGGCGCAGGACAGGTTGACGGCGAGAGCGCCAAGTCCCGCCAAGGTCAAGGCGATGGGCTGCGGCGGCACCGGCACGTTGAACTTCTCCCAAGCCGTCCAGAGCGTTGCCAGACCCGGCATGAGAAGGATGAGCGCCAATGCCATCCCCACCCGCGCACGGGAGCGCACAGACCACCCAAGTGCGAGCAGGATAAGGAGGTTCACGGAAGCATCTTCAAGAAAGTCGATGCTGTCGGCGAACAGGGACACTGATCCAATGGCGAGCGCCACAGCGAACTCGATCCCGAAATAGGCAAGATTGAGAAGCGCGACGATGAGGACGATGCGGCGAAGGTTCATCTTCTGGCAGTATCCGAAACCAGTGTGTGGAGCTACAGCTTCGCGGTTTCCAAGGAAAGCCCCTGCTCGTTCCGGGTCCCGGCCGATGGGCGGTTGCCCTTGCGACCTTTTGCGTGCGAGCCGCGCCTCGAACACGGACTTAGCGCATATTCCCCGTATGCCCTTGCGAATACCGCCCCGGCTGTGGCCACACCGTCAGGCCGTGCGGCTCTGAGCCAACCCGAAACTTGGTCACCGCGCCTGATGTCGTGTCGATCATGTAGGCGGCACTGTCGAAGCGGCCGGACAGCCATAGTTGTTTGCCGTCGGCGCTGACGTTGCCCATGTCGGGGCTGCCGCCGCCGGGGATCGGCCATTGCGTGACGACCGCGCGGGTAGCGAAGTCGATCACGCTCACGCTGCCTGGGCCCTTTGCCTTGCCCTGCTCCATCTTGTGCGAGCCGCGGTTCGAGACGTAAAGCCGCTTGCCGTCGCGGCTGACGACGAAGCCATGGGCGCCGATGCCGGTCGGAATGAAGCCGATCTCCTTGAAACTGTCGCCATCGACGAGGAACACGCCGTCATTCATCATGTCGGCGACGTAGAAGACCTTGCCGTCGGGCGAGAGGCGGATGTCTTGCGGCATGCCCATTTTCGAAAAGTCGAGATGGCCAAGCACCTTCTGGTTCTTCAGGTCGATCTTGGCCAGTCCGCCATTGCCGTATTCGCAGGTGAAAATCGCGTAGGCGCCGTCGGCCGAGAAATCGGCGTGGTTGATGCCGGGGCAAGTGGGTGTGGGCAGGCTCGACTTCAGCGCCATGGTGTCGGGATCGCGGAAATCGAGCCGCTCCAGGGCTTCGTCGACGACGATGGCCGCGCCCGGCATGAAATACAAATTGTAGGGATCGTCCACGGCGATCTGCGGGCCGGGCTTGCCGGTCATCGGGTCGATCGGCGTCAGGCTGCCGTTCTTGCCGGTGCCATTGTTGGCGACCCAGAGCGTCTTCAGATCCCAGGACGGCACGACGTGCTGCGGTTTGCTGCCGACCGGGAACCTGTCGACTTCCTTGAGTGTCATGGTGTCGATCACCGTGACGCTGTTGGAGGAGCGGTTCGGCACATAGACGCGCGGCAGTGCACCCAGCGTGGCCGGGCTGAGATGGCCGGCGGCGGTGTGGCTGTAGATGTTGATGGACGGCGCGGGCTCGCTGCAATCCTCGGGACAGCTATCGGCCCAGGCGCGGACAGGCAGCAGCGCAAGCAGCAAAAAGGCCGCACGGGGACCGGCGTGACGCAAAAAGGTTCTGATCATCAGGATGGCTTGTCGTGAAGGCCGGCCGAAATTGCCGCGCCGACCCATAGCTGGTGTCTTGCCGTTGATCCAGTGGCTTTTCTCAGGCTCCCCGCGCGGTTGGCGCAGTCATTGGTGACCTGTATCGCGAGCACAAGCGGCTCGATAGCAACCAAGATCAAAATCCGTTTCGGTCAATATCAGCCTGCTTTGGCGCGTCGGATGCCTTGACCGCGCTACAGCGCCGCCATCGAAGCGGCCGGACAGTCAAAGCTGTCTGCCGTCTGCACTGAGATTGCCCACGTCCGGACTGCCGCCGAAGCGCTCAATTTCGCTCGCAATATTGCATGGCTTCCATCATTACCTCACGTTGCGAACGTCCTCGGATCTCCTCGTCCACCTTGCACACAGGTTGACACACTGCCTGCTAATGACCGCATAAGTTGTTGCTCAGGAGCAACATCGAGAACGCCATGTCGCCGAGCTGGGCCTGGATTCGGGAGGAAAACCGCTATTGACGATTGACTCAACCTTGGGCCGCCGATCACCTTTACGCAGGGAATGGTGGTGGAGGGCGTGATGGACTCAACTTGCAAAGCTTCTCACGAGAGCCGATTTGGCTGCGTAGTGGCCTCGCTGTCAGTGTTTTTTCTCATTCTCATGCTTTCTTCGGTAGCGCCAGCTTCGGCACAGGTCGTCTTCGGTGGTGACGCGGGAGATCCAGAGAACACGATCTGCAGCTTTGCCGGCGTGATCGGCACCACAATAAACGACGATTGTTCGGACTCCGACGATTATTTTGTGCCCGCACCGGGTATCACTATTGGCCCCAACGGCAGCCAAATTAATTTCGACGCGGCGACGGGTGCGGCGACCTTCGGTGGAGCGGTTGATATGGGTGGCAACATCGTAACGAACGTCGGCACCCCGACGGCAGGAACGGATGCGGCCAACAAGGATTATGTTGACGGCGTCGTCGGCGACGCTTCAGCAAAGAACATTGAGCAGGATGGCCGACTAGACGATGTCGAAGCCAAGAACACGCAGCAAGATACTCGGCTCACCGGCGTCGAGACCAAAAACGTCCAGCAGGACACCACCCTCGCCAATCACGAGACGCGGATCACGCAGACGGAAGCGAAGGATACGGAGCAAGACGGCCGGCTTGCCGGACACGACACCATGCTCGCGTCGCTCGATACGCGTGTGACGACAAACACCAGCGATATCGCATCGCTCGACGGACGAGTCGGCGCGCTGGAGAGCGGCTTCTCTGAACTAGGGACGGAGATTTCCGAGAATCGCACCGAGGCCCGTCAGGGCATCGCAGCGGCAATAGCAATGACAACTGCCCCAATGCCGTCCGTTCCGGGCCGCACGAGCTGGGCCGGCAATGTCGGTTATTTCAAGGGTGAAACGGCGTTCGGTGGCTCGCTCGCTCATCGCCTCGACTTCGATGAACCTTTCGCGTTCACCGCGGGTTATGCCTATGGCGGTGGGACCAGCCATGGTTTCCGCCTCGGTCTAGCCGGCGAGTTTTAGCGCCTGCCTGCAAGAGCCGAGGATGGAGCAAGAGCCGGCGGCCTTGGCCGGAGGGTGTGAAAAATGCGCCGATTGACGTGGCTGGCCTTGGTCATGGCCGTCTGCTGCCTGCAAGTGCTTCCCGCCCACGCACAGGCTAAGAAGGATGGTCGTTCGGCGTCCAAGGTGTCCGACGCCCCAAAACCGGCGGACATCGACCACAATGGCGTCCTGATCTTGGTCAGGTCCACATTGCTGGCACTCGACCATGCAAACAGGACCGGAAATTATTCCGTGCTGCGTGAGCTTGGCGCCCCGGACTTTCAAGCCAACAACCCTGCTCGGCTGGGTGAGATTTTCGCGAAGCAGCGCAACGAAGGGCTTGATCTCAGCGGTGTAGCCGTGCTCGAGCCGCAATTGACGTTGATGCCGCAAATCGAATCCAACGGCATGCTGCATATGGCAGGGTTTTTTCCCTCTGCCGCGATGCAGCTAAACTTCGAACTTGTTTTCGCTCCTATCGACCGGCAGTGGAAGATTTCTGCCATGTTGGTCAAAGTCGGCACCAGCGCTCCCAAGGCGCCCGATAGCCCCCCAATTCCAGCCCCCTCCCGCCGGTCCAAAAACCGGAACCGCCAGCTGCCGCGATTACTACAAAGTCTCAGATCAAGAAGCCCGGTCGCGCTCCGCCACTATAACAACGCGCAGGCCATCGGCTCTATCGCCGTCCCAGCAAACTCTTCACGCGATTGCGCAGCAGGCGGGCCATGTTGCGGGTTTCGCGGTAGAGGTGCAGCTGCGAGGCGGCCTGGCGGGCGAGGCGGTCGGCATCCGGCGTCAGCCCGATCACCAGCGAGCCCATCGGCTTGCGCTCGCTCCACAGCCGGCTCATCACCGGGTGGTCGGGCACGGCGCAGGAATCGGTCATCATGATATTGGGGTCGTCGAGATGCTGCCTGGTCACCTCGATCATCAGCAGCGTGCCGGGCGAATAGGTCGCCAGCGTCTCGTCATAGGCGGTCTTCCAGGTGTAGGCGACGCCGGCCTCGACGAAGACGACCAGGCAGGCGATCGTGCGGCCGTCCAGCGTCAGCGAATGGATGCGGCACATGTCGTGCTCGGCCAGCCGGTGCACGGCTTCGCGGGCAAAGGCGGCGCGGTAGCGGTCGATGGCCATGGCGGTGCGCTCGCGGCCCTTCCAGCCGGCGGCTTCCAGCGTCAAAAAACTTTCGATGGCGTGGCGGATTTCGTCCGGTCCCCGCGCTACGACATGTTCCAACCTGCCGAGATCCCCCAGGCGCCGTTTCAGGCGGCGGAACTCGCGGTAGTGGTGCGCGCGCAGCGATGCTTTCAAATAGGCCTCGCCGTCGAGCGTGCTTTCGAGCACCGGCCGGTCCGCCTTGCCGGTGGTGACCATTGTCAGGCCGCGCGTCTCGGCAACGGTGGCCAGCACGCTGGCCAACGGGCCGTCGAGGCGCATGTCGGGCAGCACGAAGACCTTCGGCAGCTTGAGATGCGGCCGCGACAGCATGCCGAAGAAATCCTCGACGACGCCGATCGGGTCGTCATGGTCGACCAGCGGTGTGCCGATCGGGCCGAACGGGCTCGACCAGGTGCGCATCACCGGAACGCCGAGCGGCACGGCCGGCCTTTCGACCGAGAACGGCACCAGCAGGCGCAGCCGGTTGCGGTATTCGTCGCCGTCGCGGATCACCGCCAGCTTGACCTCGCGATCTTCCAGCCGGGGCATGGCCGGCGCCAGAAAGCGCGGGTTGAAGAAGACGTTGGGCTCGATCGTGCGGGTGCACAGATAGTCGAGTTCCTCGACCAGTTCGAAGCCGGCCGAAGCCGGATAGATCGCCAGCTTGCGCAGCGGCCGGTTGTTGGCGAGGATCTCGAGATGCGCCGGATCGGCGTCGCGCGCCAGGCCGGCAAGGCCCGACACCATTGCGCCGGCTGGACCGCCGCTGGTTTCCTCGATCAGCGGGATGGCGGCCATCAGGCGGCTCCCTCGGCAGCGGGCACGAAGATCAGCATGACGATGCCGAGCTTGCGCCAGACGGTGAAGGACAGGGCGCTGGCCTCGAAGACCATGGCGAGGCTGGTGGCGATCGCCGCCCCCCACAGGCCGAAGAGCGGGATGAGCACCACGTTGAGACCGATGTTGAAGGCCAGCGTCATGGCATAGACGGCGGCGCAGATGTTCTGGTTGCCGCTCATCGTCAACAGGCTTTCGCAAGGGCCGACGGCGGCGCGCGCCACGACGCCGAACACCAGCAGGAACAACAGCGGATAGCCGGCGGTGAATTCCGGGCCGAACAGAACCAGCATCGGTTCGCCGAGCGCCAGCACCAGCAGCGCCATCAGCAGCGACGGCCAGAACGTCCATGACACGGTCTCGCGGGCGAAGGCGGCGAGCTTTTCCGGTTCGCCATGGGTGAACTGCGCATAACGCTGGGCGACGCCGGCCTTGACGGAGAAATAGACGAAATGCACCAGCGCCAGCGTTTTGACGGTGGCGAAATAGACGGCGACGTCATTGGGCTGGAGATAGGCGCCGACCATCAGCACGTCGGCGTTGGTGAGCAGGAAGAAGAAGCTCTCGACCAGGAAGATCGGCAGCGAAACGATGAACCACTCGGCGAAATGCACCTTCATCGGCCCGGCCGGGATATTCCTGCCCATGCGTGTGGTCACGCCGATGAGCTGGCCGAGCGTGGTGGCGTAGGTGGCGGCGATCGAAGCGAAGATGGCTGTCCTGGCGTCGGGCGCATAGCCCAGCGCCAGCATCAGCGCCATCAGCGCCAGGATCAGCACCGGCCGCACCAGATAGGTCGGCGACAAGGCAAACAGCGCCCAGGAATTGGCCCGTGACTGGCCTTGCAGCAGGTCGCCCATGGCAATCATCGGCAGGCAGAACAGGCCGAGGATGAAGGGCATGACATAGTAGCTCTCGATCCAGTTCGCGCACAGCCAGACGCCCAGTGCGCCAAGCCCGGCGATCGCGGTCGAGGCAATCAGCACGAACAGGCGGCTGGCGACCACGATGCCGCGCAGCTCGGCCAGCATGTTGCGTTCGCGGTATTCGGGGATGAAGCGGATGACCGAAGTGTGGAAGCCGAGGCAGGCGAGGTTGCCGACGATGACCATCGTCACCCAGACGAGGACGAAGATGCCGTATTCGAACGAGCCCATCCAGCGCGCCATCAGCACCTGGCTGATGAAGGCGATGACGGCGCTGACGATGCGGATGGCAAAGGCGATCAGCGACATGCGGCCGGCTTCGCCGCGCTCGTCGGCGGTGAACAGCACCGCATCGATGCGGCCAAGCAACGGCCTCATGCGCAGCGCCAAGCGCTGCGGCAAGAACCGCCCGGCCGTCGTCGCCGCGGAAAAGCGCACCCCGATGTCTCTCCGTTTTCCGCCTGTTTCCAAGCTTTCGATGTATCCGAAACACCTTAAGAAAGGGTGGGCAGGTGCGGGTGCGCCGAGGGGCCAAGGACGGCCGCGTGTGCAAGGTGCGTCATCGTATGCCGGGGCATAATAAAAGGCGAGCGAACGCCGGGGAAGACTGGGGAGCCGGTCGGCGTTTCGCTCGCCCCTCCCCCGCCAAGGGGGATGGCCAGGCACCGGATGTCCGGTGCCCGAGGTGTCACATGTGAGGCGTTACATCCCCTTCATGGCGTCGCACGACACGTTCGGGTTCATGTCGGCAAAGGCGCCCGTCGGGTTCTGTTTCCATGCCCAGACGTGCAGTTCGTAGAACGGGCCGAGGCCGTAGCGATTGGGGGCGCTGTTGAAGTTGAACAGCTGGCCTTCGAGCGAGGCCGGGCCTTTCGAGGTGATGTATTCGACCGCTATCAGCTTCAGGCTGCCGTCGGCCGTCGGCTCGTACATCACCGCTTCGGGCTTGGCGACATCGACGGCATCGTCCTTGAGATAGGCGCCGTTGACATAGTGGATGCCCATGGCGCCGCCGGTGATGCCGCTGGCGCAAGGGATGGGGGCATAGCCTTCGGCAGTGGCGGCTGCCACATTTTCGAAGCGGCTGTTGGCGGCGCGCACCTTTTCGGCCAGCGGATTGGCGTCGTGTGCCTGCGCCGCACCGGCCGCGATCGAGATGGCGGCGAAGGCCGCGAAGCGTGTCTTCCAAAGAATTATGGTCATGGTCTTCCGTTCGTTTGTTGACGCTTGAGGCGACGGCGGCCGATGCCGAAACGCCGGTGGCGTGGTTTAAGAATTGGGGACAGTTTTGTCCCTGCCGGCTGTGCGATGGATATGCCGCTTCGGTTGCCGAGCTTTGACCTCCGCGCTAAAAAATTCAGCAAAATCAACGATCCCAAAAGTAATATTGCCAATATTCCTGCGGGGCTTCCCGCTCCGATAGCCCGATGTCGCGCCTCAGATAGTCGCCTTCCGGGGGCAAGCGCCGCCTTTCAGACAGATACGCAGGCAGCCTCGTCGCGAACCGCCATAGACGGCCGAGCACGGAGGTTGGCCGGACGGTCTTTCCCAGGACAGGCCCGATTCCGCCGAGCGGCAGCCCATCAGGCAGTTCGCCACGGCCGCGAAGGACAGTTTGATGCTCATCATCGTGGCGACCGAACGCAGGATCAGAGGTAAAAGTAAGGGTCAAGAACCCGCACCTCCGTGATCTTGTCGACCGGCAGCGAGTTTTTCTGAGCCGTGCTGCGGATCGCTTCGGGCGTCGGCGCGTCGTAGATGCAGAAGCTGTGCTTCTTGTCGGGCGTGACGAAGGACTGGATCCAGGTGACGCCCTTTTCGGCATTGCGCATGACGACGCCGCCCACCGCGCTGGCGCCGATATCGGTCATCGGTATGTTGAGGCCGTCCGGAAATGTGCGTTCAATCAGGTAGCGAGGCATGGAAGACTTCCTTTTCCATTGGTTCACGCTCGATCGGAGCGCGGCTGGACGTTGACCACGCCGGCCCGGCCCGCGCATCGGAACGATTCCCCATATTGGACGGGACGATTCCCTATATTGGCGTCGTTCTTTGTGGAAAGAGGCACGGCAATGTGTGCAAAGTCACATTGCGGCGCTTTCTTCACGGGCTAATCGTGAGCGGCCCGCCATGGTGGGAAAACTCCGATCCTGTGAGACGATGACAATGATGCTTCTGGAACGGCAGACGCAGCTGCAGCAACTGGAGACACTGCTTGGCGATGCAATAGGCGGCCATGGCCGAGTCGCGGTGCTGGCGGGGGAGGCCGGCGCCGGCAAGACGGCGATTGTCGAGGCGTTCGCGGCCCGTGTCGGAGAGAGCGCGGCAATGTTGCGCAGCGCTTGCGAGGATCTGTCGATCCCCGATCCGCTGGGGCCGCTTTACGATCTGGCCCGTGAGGCGCAATGGGCGCTGCCGCGCGCAATCGACGCCCGGCATGGGCAGAGACTGCCGCTGTTTTCCGATGCGCTCGACGCCTTTGCGGCCAAGGGACCGAGCCTGCTGGTGATCGAAGACCTGCACTGGGCCGACGATGCGACGCTCGATTTCGTGCGCTTCCTCGGCCGGCGTATCGCCAACACCCACATCCTGCTGTTGCTCACGGCGCGCACCGACCGCAGCGAGGGACAGATGCGGGTGCGCCGCGCCCTGGGCGAAATCCCGGCCGGCAGCGTGGCGCGCATCGACGTGCCGCTGCTCAGCCAGGCGGCCGTGCTGTCGCTCGCCGATGCGGCCGGCCGCGATGGCGACGCCATCTACCGGGCGACCGCAGGCAATGCCTTCTTCGTCACCGAATTGTTGTGCGCCGAAAACGAAATGGCGCTGCCGGCAAGCGTGCGCGACGCGGTGCTGGCGCGGGCTGAACGGCTGTCGCCAGGCGCCCGCGCAATGCTCGACGCGGTGTCGGTGTTTCCGCGCCGGGCCGATGCCTGGGCCTTGCAAGGCCTGTGCGGCGTCGCCAGCGCCGGCCAGCTGGCCGAGTGTGTCGCCAACGGCCTGCTTGACGATCTCGGCGACGGCTACGCCTTCCGCCACGACATCGCGCGACGCGCCATCGAAATGATGCTGACGACGTCGCACAGGCGGCAGTTCAACCAGCGTGCGCTGGCGGCACTGCTCGAAAACGGCGACGTCTCCACAGGCCGCCTGGTGCATCATGCGGTCGAGGCGCACAATCTGGCGGCGGTGCGCGAACTTGCGCCAATCGCCGCGCGCGAAGCGTCGCGTGTCGGCGCCCATCGCGATGCCGCCGGCTACTACGAGATCGCCTTGCAGCAGGCCGACAGCCTGCCGGTGATCGAGCGCGCCGCGCTCTACGAAAGTCATGCGTTCGAGTGCCATCTCATCGGCAAGATCGACGACGCGCTTGCAGCGCAGGGCGAGGCGCGCCGGTTGCATCAGGCAGACGGCAACAGGCTGAAGGAGGGCGATAGCCTGAGATGGCTCTCCCGGCTGAGCGAAATGGGCGATGACCGCGAGGCGGCGGCCGCCTTCGGCGCCGAGGCTGTGGCGATGCTGGAAGCGGCTCCCGCCGGTCCCGAACTCGCCATGGCCTATTCGAACCTTTCGCATCTGGCGATGCTTTCGGAGAGGGTGGAGGACACGCTGTTCTATGGCGAGAAGGCAGCGGCGCTGGCTGCGCGCATGAACCGTCCCGACATCGCGTCGCATGCCCTCAACAATGTCGGCTGCGTCGAGCAGTGGCTCAATCCGGATGCCGGACGCCTGCGCCTCGACGAAAGCCTTGAAATTGCGCTCCAAGGCAATTTCCAGGAACATGCCGCGCGCGCCTTCACCAACCGCGCCTGTTTCGAGATCACCCAGATGAGCTACGACGCGGCGCGTCCGGTGCTGGAGAGCGGCATCCACTATTGCACCGAAAACGACCTCGGCACCTGGCGCGACTATCTCAGGGGCATGCTGGCCGATGTGCAGCTGCGCCAGGGCCAATGGGATGAGGCCGCCGCGACGGCAAGCGATGTCATCGACAATGAGCGGACAACCACCGTGGGCCGGTTTCCGGCGCTGCTGGCATTGGCGAAACTGCGCCTGAGGCGCGGCGATCCCTCGGCCGAGCCGCTGTTCGCCGAAATGGCGCGCCTGGTCGGAAGCGGCGGCGACCTGCAGATGCTGAGCTCCTATGCGGCCTTGATAGCGGAGCAGGCATGGCTGGGCCTGGCCGACAGGCAAGAGGCGCTGGCGCTGATCACCCGCGCCGAAACGCCGGTGCGCTCGCGTGCCCATGTCGGGGAGCTGGCGCTGTGGCGAACATTGCTCTCTCCCGATATGCCGGCCGGCGACACCGCCGAGATGGCAACACCATACCGGCTGCTCCTGACCGGCGACTGGCGTTCGGCTTCGGCACTCTGGTCCGAATTGAATGCGCCATACGAGCGCGGACTGGCGCTCATCCTCGGCGATGACGAGGGGCAGCGTCTGGCATTGGATATTTTCGACGGCCTGGGGGCAAGGCCGGCAGCCCAGCGCCTGCGCGATATCATGCGCAAGAACGGCGTTGGCGGCATCGCCCGCGGCCCGCGCCGCTCGACGCGCGCCAACCTCGCCGGCCTCACCTTGCGCCAGATGCAGGTGCTGCAGCTGATCGAACGCGGCCTCTCCAACAAGCGGATCGCCGAGCAATTGACGATTTCGCCAAAGACGGTCGATCACCATGTCTCGGCGGTGCTGGGCAAGCTGGATGCGGTGTCGCGCGGCGAGGCGACAGCGACCGCGCGCGATTCGGGGTTGTTGTGAGGTTTTGACGAGGGTTGGACCGAGAGGTCGCGATCCTTCGCACCCCCCTCTGTCCTGCCGGACATCTCCCCCTCAAGGGGGGAGATTGGCTGTCACTGTGGCTTTCGCCAATTGTCGAAATTGAAAGAAGTTACGGCGCCGAAGCTGCTGATCTCCCCCCTTGAGGGGGAGATGGCCGGCAGGCCAGAGGGGGGTGCTGCCCCGCCGACCTAATGATCAAGCAAACGCGCCGTGGCAGTGCTTGTATTTCTTGCCGGAGCCGCAGGGGCAGGCTTCGTTGCGGCCGATCTTGCCCCAGGTCGCCTGGTTGTTCGGATCGCGGTCTTCGGGAGCGACGATGGCGTTGCTCTCCTGGCGGACCAGAAGTGCGGTCTCGCCACCCTCGAAATCGTCCTCGCCCGTGGTGCCGTCAATGTGGCTGCCGAACATTTCAGGCGCTTCGGGCGGCGGCGCTTCGGCGGCCTGGCGGACCAGTTCGACGCGCATCAATTGCGCGGTGACGGCCTGGCGCAGATTGCCGAGCAGAGCCTGGAACAGCTCGAACGCCTCGCTCTTGTATTCCTGCAGCGGATCGCGCTGGGCGTAGCCGCGGAAGCCGACGACCGAACGCAGATGGTCGAGGTTGACGATGTGCTCGCGCCACAGATGATCGAGCGTCTGCAACACCACCGAGCGTTCGACATAGCTCATCACGTCTGGGCCGAACCGCTCGGCGCGCTCCTTGGCGGCGGCGTCGGCGGCCTTGGTCAGGCGCTCGCGGATGTCGTCCTCGGCAATGCCTTCTTCCTTGACCCAGTCCTCGACCGGCAGGTCGAGATTGAGGAATTCGGCGACTTCGGCCTTGAGGCCGGCGACGTTCCACTGCTCGGCATAGGCGTTTTCGGGGATGTTCTTGGTGACGATCTCCTCGATGACGCCTTCGCGCATCTCGGCGATCGTCTCGGACAGGCCTTCGCCGTCCATCAATTCGATGCGCTGCTCGAACACCACCTTGCGCTGGTCGTTCGAGACGTCGTCGTATTTCAACAGGTTCTTGCGGATGTCGAAGTTGCGCGCTTCGACCTTCTTCTGCGCCTTTTCCAGCGCCTTGTTGATCCACGGATGGATGATGGCCTCGTCTTCCTTGAGGCCAAGCTTCTGCAGCATGCCGTCCATGCGCTCGGAGCCGAAGATGCGCATCAGATCGTCCTGCAGCGATAGGAAGAATTTCGAACGGCCGGGGTCGCCCTGGCGGCCGGAGCGGCCGCGGAGCTGGTTGTCGATGCGGCGCGATTCATGGCGCTCGGTGGCGAGCACGTAGAGGCCGCCGGCGGCCAGCGCCTTTTCCTTCAGGCGCTCGACATCGGCAATGATTTCCTTTTCGCGCGCCTCTCGCTCGGGACCAGCAGGCATGTCGCCCAGTTCGTCCTCGATGCGCATCTCGGCGTTGCCGCCGAGCTTGATGTCGGTGCCGCGTCCCGCCATGTTGGTGGCGATGGTGATGGCGCCGGGCTTGCCGGCCTGGGCGACGATGGCCGCTTCGCGCTCGTGATGGCGGGCGTTCAGCACTTCGAAATCCTTGAACCCTTCCTTGCGCAGGCGCTCGGCCAGCTGCTCGGATTTCTCGATCGAGGTGGTGCCGACCAGCGTCGGCTGGCCCTTGGCGCGCGCTTCCTTGATCTCCTTGACGATCGCCTTGTACTTCTCCTCGACCGTCCGGTAGACCTCGTCGTCCTCGTCCTTGCGGATGACCGGCAGATTGGTCGGGATCTCGGTGACTTCGAGGCCGTAAATGTTGCCGAACTCCTCGGCCTCGGTCAGCGCCGTGCCGGTCATGCCGGACAGCTTCTTGTAGAGGCGGAAATAGTTCTGGAAGGTGACGGATGCCAGCGTCTGGTTTTCCGGCTGGATCGCCACATGCTCCTTGGCTTCGAGCGCCTGGTGCAGGCCTTCCGAATAGCGGCGCCCCGGCATCATGCGGCCGGTGAATTCGTCGATGATGACGATCTCGTCGTTGCGGACGATGTAGTCCTTGTCCTTCTGGAACAGCCGGTGCGCCTTCAGCGCGTTGTTGACGTGGTGGACGATGGCGACGTTCTCGACGTCATAGAGCGACTCGCCCTTGAGCAGGCCGGCCGCGCGCAGCAGGTTTTCCAGCTTCTCGGTGCCTTCCTCGGTGAAGATCGAGGTCTTCTGCTTCTCGTCGATCTCGTAGTCGGCTGGGCCGAGCTGCAGCATGAAGGCATCGATGGTGTTGTACATTTCTGAACGGTCCTCGAGCGGACCGGAAATGATCAGCGGCGTGCGCGCCTCGTCGACCAGGATGGAATCGACTTCGTCGACGATCGCGTAATTGTGGCCGCGCTGCACCATCTGCGCGCGCTCATACTTCATGTTGTCGCGCAGATAGTCGAAGCCGAGCTCGTTGTTCGTGGCATAGGTAACATCGGACGCGTAGGCGACGCGGCGCTCCTCGTCGGACAGGCCATGGACGATGACGCCGACCGAGAGGCCGAGGAATTTGTAGACGCGGCCCATCCATTCGGAGTCGCGGGTGGCGAGATAGTCGTTGACGGTGACGACATGGACGCCCTTGCCGGCAAGCGCGTTGAGATAAACGGGCAGGGTGGCGACCAGGGTCTTGCCCTCGCCGGTACGCATTTCGGCGATGCCGCCATTGTGCAGCACCATGCCGCCGATCAGCTGCACGTCGAACGGGCGCATGCCGAGCACGCGGCGGGATGCCTCGCGGACGGTGGCGAAGGCCGGCACCAGCAGGTCATCGAGCGTGGCGCCGTTGGCGATATCCTGGCGGAATTTTTCCGTGCGGGCCTGAAGCTCGGCGTCGGACAGCGCCCGCATCTCGTTTTCCATGGCGTTGATCGCCTCGACACGCGGCCGGGTCGATTTTACGCGACGATCGTTGGAGGAACCGAAAACCTTACGGGCGAGACCGCCGAGACTGACCATCCGATGGTCCTTTCGATAGAATTCTCAATTTTGAGATGAGCGCCGGCCGGCCCCATCAATTCCGCGTGAAACGCGGACAAACACAAAAAGCGCCCGGAAAACGGTTCTGGACGCAAAGTCGTTGGACAGATAAGAGGGGGCTCAACTGATGTCAACGCCGCGTTAGCCCTATGGGCAGCGCCAAATTCCGCCACAATCCGGCTGATCTGCAAGCCTACCAATCCCCCCTTGGAGTTAATCTTGATGTCCTTACTGTTTCGCCGTGCGTCGCTCGCCAGCCTTGGCTTGGCTTTCGGCCTGTCGGCCCTGTCGCTGTCTCCGCTGATGGCCCAGGAAGCCGCTCCCGCCCCGGCCGATGCCGCAGCAGCGCCGGCGGCAGCCCCCGTCGATCCGAACGCCGTTATCGCTACCGTCAATGGCCAGAAGCTGACCGAGGCGGACCTTGGGCTTGCCGAGGGCGAGCTGTCGCAGCAGTTCTCGCAGTTGCCACCCGAGCAGCGCCGCGCCGCCGCCCTTTCGGCGGCCATCGAAATCCGCGTCATGGCCGCCCAGGCGGTCGCTACTGGGCTCGACAAGGATCCCGAATTCCAGCGCCGCATGGCGTTCCTGCAGCAGCGCGCGCTGCATGGCGAGATGGTCGAGAAGGGCGTCGTCGACAAGGTTACCGATGCCGAGGTGCGCGCCCGCTACGATCAGGAAATCGCCAGCACGCCGCCGGTCAATGAGATTCATGCCCGTCACATCCTCGTGAAGACGAAGGAAGAGGCCGAGGCGATTATCAAGCAGCTCGATGGCGGTGCCGACTTCCAGAAGCTCGCCAACGAGCATACCAGCGATCCCTCGGGCAAAACCAATGGCGGCGATCTCGGCTGGTTCGGCCCGGGGCAGATGGTGCCGGAATTCGACAAGGCGGCAGTTGCGCTCGAAATCGGCAAATACACCAAGGAGCCGGTGCAAACGCAATTCGGCTGGCATGTCATCAAGCTCGAGGACAAGCGCACCAAACAGCCGCCGGCCTTCGACGACGTCAAGGACCAGGCCAAGCAGGCGGTGATCCGCGACAAGTATTTCGCACTGGTCAAGCAGCTGCGCGGCGCCGCAAAGGTTGAAATCCCCGACGCCAATCTGAAGAAGGCCGTCGACACGATGGAAGCCGGCAAGTAAGGCCGGCACCGAAAACATGCAAAGGGCGCCGTTCGGCGCCCTTTTCAATTGCGGGAGATGCCTGACATCACATAGCGGACAGTGGCAAGGATTGTCGCCTCATCTTCGTCCAGCCGGTTGGTCAAAAGGTGTTTCCAGGCATAGGAAGCGATGAGGTCGGCGACCAGCGCTGCGTCGATATCGGCCGCAACCTCGCCGCGCGCTTTGGCGCGCTCGATGATCCGAGCGGTGTGGGACACGCGCCCATCGGCATAGCCAGTCAGGGCCGCGGCCGCCGCTTCGTCCGACTGGGCCTCGGCGATCAGCGAGCGGAATACGCTGCCCGAGGATGTGTCGCGCCAATGCGCGAAGAGGTTCCTCAGGAAACCGACGAGGTCGTCTTCGAGACTGCCGGTATCGGGGACGTCGACACGCTTTTGCCGCTTGTAGACCTCTAACAGCAGGGCCGCCTTGCTCGGCCACCAGCGATAGATCGTGGGTTTGCCGGCGCGCGCCCGCCGCGCCACGGCCTCTATGGAGAAGCCGGCATAGCCGGCCTCGACCAGCACCGCCTCCGCGGCCTCGAGAATGGCCTCGGCGCTGTCTGGGTTGCGCCGCGCCCCGATCGATCTGCGCGCCGGATCCTCGCCCATGTCTGTCCTCGCCAACAATCTCGCCGGCAATCCTGGCCAACAATCTCGCCGACAATATAGGTGAGCTGGCAGGCAAACGAAACGGCCCGTTTCCAGCGCTTGTAGAAGCGGGTCTCACATCCGCCCTTCGCGGGGATTTTCAGTTCATCACTTGCGAGGTTTCCGAGTCGATCCGCCACTGGCCGTCGCTCTTCACCAGCCCAAGCGTGACTCGTGCCTTGCCGGTCATGCGCGCCGCCGATTTGTCTTTCGACATATAGTCGTAGCTCATCGCGAACACGGCTTCGGCGCGGTTCTCGCCCTGCGGCGTCACATTGAGGCTGCCGGGCTCGAGACTGAACGACCAGGATGCAAATTGCGCGAACCAGTCCGTCTTGAGCTTGACGACGGCGTCGCTGTCATAGCGCGTGCCGAAGATGGTGGCGGAAGGCGCATAGAGCCGCTTGACGGTCTCGCCGATCGCCGCGGCATCGGGCGCAAGATAGTCGTCGCGCAGGAATTTCTCGATTGCGGTCTTGTCGTCGCCTACAGACCGTTCGAGTGCCGCAACCCTTGTTTCGGGCGCCGGGGGGACGGCGGGCTTCGGCTGTGCAACCGTTTCGCCGCCGGGCACAAACTCAAACCGTTCGAGCAGCGAACCCTGTTCCCATGGGCGCTGTCCCTCGCGCGTTTCGGAGACCACGTCGCGGCGCACCGCGATCATCATGTCGTTGATGCTCTGGCCGGGCTCGGCCATGTGTCGCAGCAGGGCGGCGGCGAACGGCGAATTGCGCCCGGTGCCGTCCATGGCGACAGCGCCTGGCGCCGTCGAGAAGGCGATGAAGGAGCCACGCGTCGAATCGAACTGGGCCAGACCGGCAAGCGCCGTTGCCGAGCGCGTGGTGGCGGTGCGGCTCAGGCTGCGGGCAAAGGGATTGTTGCGGCAGGCATCGAGGAACACCAGGCTGACCTTGGTCTGCTGCTCCATGATGTCGAGGACTTCGTCGATCGGCACGGCTTCGAGCTGCAGCTTGACCGGCATGTCGAGCCGGGCGTCGACCGGCACGATGTAGTTGCGCCCTTCGACCTGCAGGCCGTGGCCGGCATAATAGAACAGCCCGACCCCGGCGCCTTCCAGCGCATCGGAAAATTCGCCGATCCTGCGCTCGAGTTCGCGCTTGCCGAGATCGTTGCCCTCGATGACGTCGAAGCCGATCGAGCGCAGCTTGCCGGCAATATCGAGGGCATCGTTGACCGGATTGGTGAGCGTGCCGGCTTCGGCATAGGTGCCATTGCCGATGACCAGCGCCACGCGCCGTTCCGGCTGCGCATCGGCGCTCAGGAGCAAAAGCCCCATAAACGCCACCGCCAAGATCACCAGCCTGCCCATGGCCGATATCATAACGCCAGAGGCCCCGCCGACGCCAACGGATTTGAAATGCAAGCTTAATCCCTGGTGGCTTGCCGACAGCGGCGGCCAAGAAAACGCCCTTGCGCCGGGCCGTGCTATCGGGCAAACCGGCCTTCGCCCAGCGTTTTTCCCTCGCCCGAGGTCTCCAATGTCCGCAACGATTTCGCCGCTCGCGCCGAAGAAATATCCCAAAATGCCTGCCATCGAGGGCGTGCGCATCGCCACCGCCGAGGCCGGGATCAAGTACAAGAACCGTACCGACCTCTTGGCCATGGTCTTCGATGCCGGCACAGCGGTTGCCGGCGTGTTCACGAAGTCGAAATGCCCCTCGGCGCCGGTCGACTTCTGCCGCGAGAACCTTGGCGCCGGCAAGGCGCGGGTGCTGGTCGTCAATTCCGGCAACGCCAACGCGTTCACCGGCAAGAAGGGCCGCGCCTCCACCCAACTGACCGGCGAGGCCGCGGCCAAGGCCGCAGGCTGCACGCCAGGCGAAGTGTTCCTCGCTTCTACCGGGGTAATCGGCGAGCCGCTCGACACCACCAAATTCAGCCATTTGCTGGCCGGACTGGTCAAGGACGGCAAGCCGGATCTGTGGACCGAGGCGGCAAAGGCCATCATGACCACCGACACCTATCCGAAAGTGGCGACAGCGACGGTCAAGCTCGGCGACACCGACGTCATCATCAATGGCATCTCCAAGGGCGCCGGCATGATCGCGCCCGATATGGCGACTATGCTGTCCTTCATTGCCACCGATGCGCCGATCGCCGCCCCCGTGCTGCACGACTTGTTGTCGCGCGGCACGGCCAAGACCTTCAACGCCGTCACCGTCGACAGCGACACCTCGACCAGCGACACGCTGCTGTTGTTCGCCACCGGAGCCGCTGCCAAGCGCGGCGCGCCCGCCATCAGCGATCCCAAGGATGCCCGTCTCGGCGCCTTCCGCCGGGCGCTGGGCAAGGTGCTCAAATCGCTGGCGCTGCAAGTGGTGCGCGACGGCGAGGGCGCCCGCAAGCAGGTCGAAGTCACCGTTACCGGCGCCAAATCGGCGCGCTCGGCCAAGCGCATCGCGCTGTCCATCGCCAATTCGCCGCTGGTCAAGACGGCGGTTGCCGGCGAGGACGCCAATTGGGGCCGCGTCGTCATGGCCGTCGGCAAGGCCGGCGAGCCGGCCGATCGCGACCGGCTGTCGATCTGGTTCGGCGACAACCGTCTGGCGCATGAGGGCGAACGCGACCCGGGCTACTCCGAGGAAGCGACCTCGGCCTATATGAAGCGCGACGACATTCGCATCCGCGCCGATATCGGTATCGGCCGCGGCAAGGCGACGGTGTGGACCTGCGACCTCACCAAGGAATATGTCGCCATCAATGGCGATTACCGGAGCTGATGGAGTTGGCTTCCAGGCATCCGGCAAGCATGCTCGCCATCGTGCGCCGCTACGAGGCTGCGGGGTTTCGCGCCTGGCCGGCGGCGGCCGTGCACTATGACGGCACCTGGGTGGTGCGGCTGACAGCCGGCCATCCGGCCAAGCGGCTGAACTCGGTCAACCCGCTCGATCCCGGCGACACCCAGCACATTGCCGAGCGCATCGGCCGCGCCAGCCGGCGCTTCGACGCCTATGGCAGGCCGCTGACCTTCCGCATCTCGCCGCTGTCGGGGCCGGACCTAGCCAAGCATCTCGACAATGAGGGCTGGAGCACATTCGACGAATCCCTGGTGATGCGGCTGCCGCTGGCGGACGCGCAACTGGCGCCGGCCATGGACCAGATTCCGCTGAAGGATATCAGCCGCTTTCTCGGCGCGTCGCTCAAGGTCAGCGGCTCGGATGCATCGCTGCGGCCCGGTCTTTCGGAAATCATCGGCGCTATCCAACCCGAAGTCGGGCTGTTTGCGCTGGAGGAAGGGGCCGACCCTCTGGCGGTGCTGATCTGCGTCCATGACGGCGATCTTGCCGGTCTGTTCGAGATCGCCACCGCCAAGTCGGCGCGCAATCAGGGCCATGGCCGCAACCTGATCCTGTCGGCGCTGAAGTGGGCGAGGCTGCGTGGCGCTCGCGAAGCCTGGCTGCAGGTCGAGGCCGGCAATGCGCCGGCGCTGGCGCTCTATCGCTCGCTGGGCTTCGACGAAGTCTATCGCTACCACTATCGCCGGCCGCCGGGCGCATGAGCGAGATCACCGGCAAACGCCTGCTGCTGGTCGCCGCGTGCGCGCTGGTCGATACCGATGGGCGGGTGCTTCTGGCGCAGCGGCCCGAGGGCAAACAGCTTGCCGGCCTGTGGGAATTTCCCGGCGGCAAGGTAGAGCCAGGCGAGACGCCGGAACAATGCCTGATCCGCGAACTGCAGGAAGAAATCGGCATCGAGACCGACATTCCTTGCCTGGCGCCGCTCACCTTCGCCAGCCATTCCTATGATGATTTCCATCTCCTGATGCCCCTGTTCGTCTGCCGCCGCTTCCGCGGCATCGCGCAGCCCAGGGAAGGGCAGGCGTTGAAATGGGTGCGGCCAAAGCAGATGCGCGACTATCCCATGCCGCCGGCCGACGCGCCGCTAATCCAGTTCCTCATCGACCTGTTGTGATACAAAGCCATTTCGCGGTCTGATCTAGCCAGCGTTAATGGAAGATTTATCTCGTCGTGAAAAATTGCGGCAAAGCGGGTTCGCGGGGAGCGATTGCATGAGCCTCGACAGGGAATGGGACTCGATCCGGCCAGATCGCAGCTTTCGCGCCGCCGGCGTCGGCTTATTGCGCGTCACGCTGTTGTTCGGCTCGGCCGCAGTGGCGCTGGCGCTGATCGCGGTCCCCGTGCTGGACAACCAGACGCGATCATCCAGCCGCGATGCTCTTGCAGGCGGTCTCGACCCGATGAGCACGGGTTCGATCGGCTCGCGGGCCACCTATACGCTGCGCAGAAGCGTGCTGCAGCCCTCACCGAGCTCAGTCTGCATCATCCGCGCCGACGGCCAACGCAGCGGCGACTGCTGACCAACAAGGTCGACACCAGCTTGAGAACTTCCTCAACGCAGGCCCATTTCACAGCCTGTTAAGCTTGTGCCGTTAACCTTTCTTAACAGGTCGGCGATATGGTCGGGGATGAGAGGGATCGACGATCATGAAGCCATTGCTGCGCCGATTTTTGCAGGACGAAACAGGCGCCACGGCCATTGAATATGGCCTGATCGTTGCGGTGCTGTCGCTTGCCATCGTCGGGGGTGTCGGCAAGGCCAGCAATGCGATCCAGTTTCTGTTCAGCGACAACAACAGCAGGCTCGCAAACGCCTTCGCCGAGCACTGATCCGGAGCGCCGTCACCGCCCGCCGGGGTTTTCCAGTATCGTCTTCAGCGAGACCTTCGCCGAACCCGGTTTCAAGGGCTTTTGCTGCGAGGCATCGGGCGCCCAGCCCGACATCCAGACGATGGAAAAGCTTGCCCTGATGCGGCCATCAGCGTCCGAAAAGCGTTCGGCATAGATTTCGGCGGCACGGGTAAAAAGCTTTCGCGCTCCCGGTCGCCGGCTGCGATCGGTCAGCGCGCTGGTTTCGCCCATCGCCCTGAGATCTGCAATGAGGTCGAAGAGGGTATCGTAGCGGACGGTCACCGTTTCGACGTCGGCCACCGGCAGCGCCAGTCCGGCGCGCTGCAGCAGTGCGCCGGCGTCGCGAACATCGGTGAAGGGGATGACACGCGGGCTGGCGCCGCCATAGAGTTCGGTCTCGGCGGCGAGCAGGCTTTCGCGCAATTCGGAAAGCGTGCCGGCGCCGGCAAAGGCGCCGAGGAAAAGCCCGTCGGGCCTGAGCGCGCGGCGGATCTGCACCAGCATGCCGGGAATGTCGTTCATCGCCTGGAGCGACAGGAGCGAAACGACGAGGTCGAGGCTTTCCGGCTGGAACGGCACTGTTTCCAGCGGTGCTATCAGCCCTGGCCGGCCGTCCAGAAACGCTGGATCTGCCTCGACGCGCACGATCTCCGCTGCCTTGCCGCTTGCAGCGACCACGTCCGTTGCGTCCGGCGTCTGGCAAAACAGCACCGCGGCCTTGCCGAATTTCCGCTCGACCGCGCCGAGCCGGTCGGCAAGGTCTTCCGCCGCCCGCCGCATCAGAAAATCCGCGCCGGCTACGGGGTGGGCCAGCGCCCTGCGCTTGCGCACCAGCCAAAGTTCAGTATCGATGATCGGCTGCAACGGTAGACATCCCTGTTTGTCCGTCTAGTGATATCCTGGCGCGGACGACAAAACCACGTGGCCGATCCGGTGATGGAGATCAAGAGCCTCGCTCAAACCATGTTGAAACTGGCCATGTTGGACTGGCCGGCGCGGATGCTGTTCCCGCCGGTCTGTGCCGGCTGTCGCAGGCACGTCTCGCAACCCGGCGTTTTGTGCGGTGCCTGCTGGCCGAAACTCAGGCTGCTGGAGCGGCCATGGTGCGCGGTGATGGGCACGCCATTCACGCACGATATGGGCGAGGGATTCCTGTCGGCCGAGGCGATCGCCGATCCGCCGCCGTTCGAGCGGGCGCGGGCGGCCGTGGCCTATTCAGGTGTCGCCCGCCAGATGGTGCAAGGTCTGAAATACCAGGATCGCACCGATCTGGCGCCGTGGATGGCGCGCTGGATGCTGCGCGCCGGCGCTGAGCTAATTGCAGACGCCGATGTCGTCGTACCGGTGCCGCTGCACTGGCGGCGCTTCTTTCGCCGGCAGTTCAACCAGTCGGCGGAGTTGGCAAGGGCGGTTGCGCAGCTTAGCGGGCTGCCTTTCTCGCCCTCGGCGGTCCGGCGCGTCAAGCTCACGCGCCAGCAGGTCGGGCTGGAGCGGCAGGAGCGCGAGGCCAATGTCCGCGCCGCCTTCCGTGTGCCTGCGGAAGCCGAAATCGAGATCACTGGGCGCCGCGTGCTTCTGGTCGACGATGTCTACACCACCGGCGCCACCGTGCGCTCGGTCGCCAGGGCGCTGAAGAAGGGCGGCGCCGGAGCGGTCGATGTGCTGACCTTCGCGCGTGTCCTGCCGGGGGACTTTCGGGCCGACGAGTCCGCGACTATATAAGGTCGAGGAAAGGCACGGACCGATGCTCGATGTGACGATTTACACCCGTATGATGTGCGGCTATTGCGCGGCGGCCAAGCGGCTGCTCGACCGCAAGGGCGTCGCTTACACCGAGCATGACGCTTCGTTTTCGCCGGAATTGCGCCAGGAAATGATTTCGCGGGCGCATGGCCGCTCGACCTTTCCGCAGATTTTCATCGGCGACACGCATGTCGGCGGCTCCGACGACCTCCACGAATTGGAGGCGCGGGGCCAACTGGACAGGCTGCTTGCCAACGGCTCGACGACAAAGAGCGGTTCGTAGCGCCGCTCTATGTCTTTGTTTTTAGGCAATTCCGGACGGAAAACCGTTACACACTTTTCCTGGAATTGCTCAAAGAGGACGTGACGATGGGTATTTTCAAGGCGGCGGCGATCCAGATGCGTTCGGGCGAGAGCCCCGAGCGCAACGCGGTCGATCTCGAACGGCTGGTGCGCGAAGCGGCAGGCCTCGGTGCAACCTACATCCAGACCCCGGAAATGACCGGTGCGCTGATCCGCGACAAGGAAGCCAGGGCTGCTTCCTTCACCTTGGAAGACAAGGACATCGTTGTGGCGGCCGCGCGCAAGCTCGCCAGCGAACTCGGCGTCTTCCTGCACATCGGCTCGACCGCCATCCTGCGCACCGACGGCAAGCTCGCCAACCGGGCGCTGCTGTTTGGGCCGGACGGCGCCACCCTTGCCACCTACGACAAGATCCACATGTTCGATGTCGACCTCGACAATGGCGAGAGCTGGCGCGAATCCGCCGCCTATGAGCCGGGCACCGAGGCCGTCGTCACCGAGATCGACGGCGCCAGTCTCGGCTTTGCCGTCTGCTACGATCTACGCTTTCCACAGCTGTTCCGCGCCGAGGCGATGGCCGGCGCCGACCTCTTGTCGGTGCCTGCCGCCTTCACCCGCCAGACCGGCGAGGCGCACTGGCATGTGCTGCTGCGAGCCCGCGCCATCGAGAACGGCGCCTATGTGGTTGCTGCAGCACAAGGTGGCCTGCATGAGGATGGCCGCGAGACCTATGGCCATTCGCTGATCGTCGACCCGTGGGGTCGCATCATCGCCGAGGCCGTCCATGCCGAGCCGGGCGTGATTATCGGCGAGATCGATACCGCACAGTCGTCGGCCGCGCGCAAAAAAATCCCCAACCTTAGGAATGCGCGCGATTTTGCCGTCAATGCCGGCACGGCTGAAGTGCCGCGGCTCAGGGGCGCGGCTTCGTGATCCGCTTTGCCCTGATCTGCGAGCACGAGCACGAATTCGAGGGCTGGTTTCGCAGCAATGACGATTTCGACACGCAGAGGAAGCGCGGCTTCGTCGATTGCCCGAGCTGCGGCTCGCACAAGGTGCAAAAGGCGCTGATGGCGCCAGCCGTCTCCACCGCGCGGAAGCAGGAAACAATTGCGCTGGCCATGGGCGAAACCCAGAAGCAGGCTTTGGCGCAACTGAAGGCGATGGCCGAGAAGGTGCGCGAGAATGCCGACTATGTCGGCGACAAGTTTGCCGAAGAAGCGCGCAAGATCCATTTCGGCGAGAGCGATGCGCGCGGCATCTATGGCGAGGCGACGTTGGACGAAGCCAAGAGCTTGGCCGAGGATGGCATCGATTTCATGCCGATCCCGAGTTTTCCCGAGGAGCGCAATTGAGCGATCAGCTGGCGCTATCGATCAATTTGCCAAGCAACTGAGCCAGTGCCCCCCGCTCCGTGCCGGTGAGCCCGGCGAGGATTTCATGCTCGTTGGCGACGTGGGCGGTCAGGGCTTCGTCGATCAAGGCCAGACCTTTTTCGGTCAGTTGCACGACAATGCCACGCCGGTCGTTGGGGTGCGGGCCGCGCAGGATCAGTCCGGCCTTCTCCAGCCGGTCGAGCCGGTTGGTCATGGCCCCAGAGGTCACCATCGTCGCCTCGTATAGAGCGGTCGGTGTCAGCGCGTAGGGCTGGCCGGAGCGGCGCAGCGTCGCCAGCACATCGAATTCGCCGGCCTGCAGCCCGAAACGGGCAAACAGCGGGGCGAGGCGCTCGCGGGCGATTAGCGACGAGGCTTCGTTCAGCCGCCCAAGCACCAGCATTGGCGACACCTCCAGGTCCGGCCGTTCCCGCTTCCATTGCTCCACCGCCTTTGCCGCGCGATCCATCTGTCTCACCGCTAAGTATCTTGACCTTAAGAATCTTTGTGGTATGCTACCTCAAGATACAGTTTCGACCCAGTGCCGCAAGTGAGTGACGGGACCATCCGATGAAATTTCTCTGGGAATCGGCGCTTGGCCTGCTGGTCGTCACCGGCGGCCTGCTCGGCCTGACCCTGCCGTTCGGCAAGCTGGCGACGGCTGCCGGCGTTCCGGCCATGGTCTGGGCCTTCGTCATCTCGTTCGGCGCCGGGGGCGTGCTGCTGTGCGCGTTGCTCGCGAACGGCGAGCGCATGCGGCTCACCTCGCACAGACTGCGCTATTTCTTCATCACCGCCGCCGTGTCCTACGCCGTGCCCAATCTGCTGATGTTTTCGGCTATCCCGCATCTCGGCGCCGGCTATACCGGCATCATGTTCACGCTGTCGCCGGTCATCACACTGGTGTTTTCGATCCTGCTCGGCGTTCGACGGCCAAATATGCTCGGCAGTATCGGTATCGCCGTCGGCTTCATCGGCGCGGTCATGGTGGCGGTGACTCGCGGCGAGGCCGGCCAGCCGGCCGATTTCTTCTGGGTACTGGTCGGACTTTTGATCCCGGTCAGCCTTGCCGCCGGCAATATCTATCGCACCGTCGACTGGCCCGAAGGCACCGGTCCGATCGAACTGGCCGTCGGCAGCCACCTGGCCTCGGCGACGCTGCTGCTGATCGGCATTCTCACGCTGTTCGGCGTTGGCGCTTTCGCCCCGCTCAGGGCCGTGCCGCTGGTTGTCGTGGCGCAAGTCGCTTCGGCCTCGGCGATGTTTGCCTTCTTCTTCCGGCTGCAGGCCGTGGGCGGTCCGGTCTATCTCAGCCAGATCGGCTATGTGGCGGCGGCCGTCGGCCTGTTTGCCGGAACCATCTTCCTCGGCGAGCACTACCAGTTGCTGACTTGGGCCGGCGCGGTGATCATCACCATCGGCGTGATCATCACCACCAAGGCGCAGAGCCAGAAGGCATAGGGTCTTTGGTTTACGCAATTCCCTAGGCAAAGCGCTATGCGCTTTTCCCGGGAAAACCGCTTCACACTTTGCTCGAACTGCTCAAGCTCAAATTTGGCTCGCGTCGAGGCGCTTCCGTAGCGCCGGCGGGGCGACGTTTCGCCAGGCCGTCCGAACTGCGCTGCGGAATGTCTGTTCGTCGCAGGCTTCGAGCATAATCGACGTCCATCCCTTTTGGCCCCAGCCGCCTGTCACGGGCCTGAAAACCGATGGCTCAGCCGCGGCCATCATCTCTTGCTGGTCGCGGTCGAGCTTGACGACAGCACGGTCGGCTTCGGGCAGCGAGACGAAGATACGGTTGCGGACGCGGAAGTCAGCCTTGCCGAAATGCGATTGCTCGACCGTTTCGGGCAGATCGAGCGCCAGCTCTCGGGCCCTCATAGTGTCCACGGCCGCCCCTTCGTTCAGACCGATCGTTTTTCCGCCAGCACCATATAGTTGACGTCCATGTCCTTGGAGCGTGCCCAGCGGTCGGCGAGAGGATTGTAGGTCACGCCGGTACGGTCGATGATGGTCATGGCGGCGCTGCCGAGCGCCTTTTCAAGCTCTTCGGGCCGCACCAGCTTGCCGAACTGGTGGGTGCCGCGCGGCAGCCACCGCAGCACATATTCGGCGCCGATGATGGCCAGGCCCAGTGCCTTCAGCGTGCGGTTGATGGTAGCCACGAACATGATGCCGCCGGGCTTGACCATCTCGCCGCACTTGCCGATGAACAGGTCGACATCGGCAACATGCTCGACAACTTCCATGTTGAGGACGACGTCGAATTTCTCGCCGGAATCGGCCAAATCCTCAGCGGTCGTAGCGCGATAATCCACCGTCACGCCGCCTTCGGCCGCGTGCAGCTTCGCCACCTCGATGTTGGTTGCCGAGGCGTCGGCGCCGACCACTTCGGCGCCAAGCCTTGCCATCGGCTCGCACAATAACCCACCGCCGCAGCCGATATCGAGGAAACGCAGGCCTTCGAACGGCCGCGCCGCCCGCGGATCGCGGCCAAAGCGCGCCGCCACCTGGTCCCGGATATAGGCAAGCCGGACCGGGTTGAATTTGTGCAGCGGACGGAATTTGCCGTTCGGGTTCCACCATTCGGCGGCAAGCGCGGAAAAGCGTTCCACTTCTCCGGCATCGATTGTCGATCGTCGGGCCTCTGGCATGGTGCGGGTCTCCTCGGACGCTAGGAAGTCGGGTGCCGGGGCAAGAAAGTCAAGGACGGTTTTTGCGACTGCTGGCTAGTCGACCTATGGCCTCGAGATCACAATTGCCGAATGTTCCATCGCAACACTTGCGGGATCGATGGCCCGCATCGCTTCGCAATCGCCGATCTCGGCCATGATGCGGCCCGCGGCGGCGAGAGCCTGCTCGCGACTTCGCCAGCGCACCACATCGACCCATCCGCCATCGTCCCGCCGCGCCAGGCAGCGGTTTACGAAACCAGGTTGCCGCGCCAGCCAGTCGGCGACCAGGTTGTTGGCGGCGGCAAAGGCCGCTTCCGCTCCAGGCTTGAGGCGAAAGGTGACGATTTCCAGGGTCTCGGTCATCTTGCGTCCAGCACGTCGCGCAATTTCGCCGCCAGCTGCTCGATGGTGAAGGGCTTGGCCAGGAAATGCACGTCATGGTCGAGCACGCCATTGTGGACGACGGCGTTCCTGGTGAAGCCGGTGGTGAAGATTACCTTCAGCTTCGGCATGCGCGCCAGCGCCTCCTCGGCGAGCTTGCGCCCATTCATCACCGGCATGACGATATCGGTGAACATGAGCGCCACACCAGGGTTGTCGCCCAGCTTTTCCAGCGCTTCCTGGCCGCTTGCGGCATGAATGACGGTGTAGCCGAGTTCGCGCATGGCATCCGTGGTGGAAGCCCGCACGCGTGGATCGTCCTCCACGACAAGGATGGTTTCGGTGACCGGCACGGCAGGATTTCCGGCTCGTTCCGAAGATATCGCGGCCTCTTCCGGGCCGAAGAAGCGCGGCAGGTAGATCCTGATCGTGGTGCCTTGGCCGGGTTCCGAGTAAATCTTGACGTGTCCGCCGGACTGTTTGACGAAGCCGAACACTTGGCTCAGCCCGAGGCCGGTGCCCTTGTCGACTGGCTTGGTGGTGAAAAATGGCTCGAAAGCCCGCTCCATGACGTCCGCCGGCATGCCGGCGCCGGTGTCGCTGACCGCAATCATTACATACTGGCCGGCTTTGACCTCGGCATGGGTGGCGGCGTAGCCCTCGTCGAGGTGGCTGTTGGCGGTCTCGATGGTCATCTTGCCGTCCTCGCCCATGGCGTCGCGCGCATTGACCGCCAGGTTGAGAATGGCATTTTCGAGCTGGCTCGGATCGGCATGGGTCTTCCACAGGCCGCCAGCCAGCACGGTTTCGATGCGGATGGTTTCGCCGAGCGCCCGCCGAAGCAGGTCCGACATGCCGGCGACCAGACGATTGGCGTCTACAACCTGAGGCGCGAGCGGCTGCTGGCGCGAGAAGGCAAGCAGCCGTGACGTCAAGTTTGCGGCCCGGGTCGCCGCATCGGTCGCCGCTTCGATGAATTTCATGATGTCGTGCTCGCCCCGCGTCAGCTTGCGCTGGGCGAGGTTCATGGCGCTGATGATCACCGCCAGCATGTTGTTGAAATCGTGGGCGATACCGCCGGTCAGCTGGCCCACAGCCTCCATCTTCTGCATCTGGCGGATCTGCGATTCGGCCTTTTCACGCGTCTGGATTTCGTTGCCGAGCTCGATGTTCTTGCGCATCAGCTCTTCCTGGGCGATCGCCACTGCGCGGAACCGGCGGCGCGAAAGGCGAACCGTGTAGGCGCCAAGCAGGAAGATCGCCAGCAGCGCCGCTATCGAGCCGATTCGCAGCCAGTTTTCGACCCGGTCGGTATGAGCGTCGCGCGCGGCGATGGCTGCGCCGCCAATGCGCCGGATCGTGTCCATGCTGGCCCGGATCTGGTCCATGGCGGCCTTGCCCTGGCCGCTGCGGACCAGTTCCAGAGCTTTTGCCGCATCGCCGCGATCGTAGAGTGCAATCGTCTCAGCCAATTCGGCCTGGTTTTGTGAAAGCGCGTCCTTGACGTGGTTGATCTGCTGCACGAGTTCGTCGTCCGGCGCGGTCATGCCGTCGATGCGGGCAAGCTGGCCCGGAATGGCGTCGACCGCCTGCCGATAAGGCTGGAGGTAGGATTTCTCGCCGGTCAGGAGATAGCCGCGCTGGCTGGTCTCGGCCTCCTGAGCCATCGCAAGCAAACCGGAAAGCAATTCCTGATACTCGACCGCCTCGCGCGCGGCCTCACGATTGGCTCTCTGGGTCTCGACCAGCACGGCGCGTGTGCCGACGATCAACGCCAGCACGGCGAAGCCGATGAACAGCGGCAGCGATTGCCACCGCATGGCGCGTCGAAGGCGAACAATCATTCGATATGCCGGACCAAAAGGAGTTTCCCGCAGGCAGCATTTGGTAAGCGGCGGCGGGGCCGAACGCAATATGCCGCGATCCTGAAGCCGGCATCCGCCGCCAGCCTTGCGAAACCGTGATCATTTGGCTAAGGAGGCGCGCATTCAGCGGCCGGCTTCTGTCGAGCGCTTACTTCCCCTTTCGGTCCTGGGCCGGCTTCAGTCAAAGGCATTTCGCTTCCATGGCGCGCATCGTGATGAAATTCGGCGGAACCTCCGTCGCCGACATCGCCCGCATCCGCAATGTGGCGCGTCACGTCAAACGCGAGGTCGATGCCGGCCATGAGGTCGCTGTCGTGGTTTCGGCGATGGCGGGCAAGACCAATGAACTGGTTGGCTGGACGCGCGAAGCCTCGCCCATGCACGACGCGCGCGAGTATGACGCCGTGGTCGCCTCGGGCGAGCAGGTGACTGCCGGCCTGCTGGCGATCACACTGCAGAATATGGGCGTCCATGCCCGCTCCTGGCAGGGCTGGCAGATCCCGATCAAGACCGACAACGCGCATGGCGCGGCGCGCATCCTCGACATTGACGGCGCGTTCCTGATCAAGCGCTTCGGCGAGGGCCAGGTGGCTGTCGTCGCCGGCTTCCAGGGCATCGGCCCGGACAACCGCATCGCCACGCTCGGCCGCGGCGGCTCCGACACAAGCGCGGTGGCCATTGCCGCGGCGGTCAAGGCCGACCGCTGCGACATCTACACCGATGTCGACGGCGTCTACACCACCGATCCGCGCATCGAGCCGAAGGCGCGGCGGCTCAACAAGATTTCGTTTGAGGAAATGCTCGAAATGGCCTCGCTCGGCGCCAAGGTCTTGCAGGTGCGCTCGGTCGAGCTTGCCATGGTGCACAGGGTGCGTACGTTCGTGCGGTCGTCCTTCGACGATCCCGATGCGCCCGGAATGGGGGATTTGCTCAATCCTCCGGGAACGCTCATTTGCGACGAGGAAGAGATCGTGGAACAGCAGGTCGTCACCGGAATTGCCTACGCCAAGGACGAAGCGCAGATTTCTCTGCGCCGCGTCGGCGACCGCCCGGGCGTTGCCGCCGGCATTTTCGGCCCGCTGGCCGAGGCCAACATCAATGTCGACATGATCGTCCAGAACATCTCAGAGGACGGCAAGTTCACCGACATGACCTTCACCGTGCCGTCCGGCGACGTGGACAAGGCGCTGGCCGTGCTGGAGCGTCTGAAGGCTTCGATCGGCTATGACGTGGTGCAGTCGGAAGCCGGCATGTCGAAGGTTTCGGTCATCGGCATCGGCATGCGCAGCCATGCCGGTGTGGCCGCCACCGCTTTCAAGGCGCTGGCCGACAAGGCGATCAACATCCGCGCCATCACCACCTCCGAGATCAAGATTTCGATACTGATCGACGGTCCCTACACGGAACTCGCGGTTCGCACTTTGCATTCCGTGTACGGTCTGGATAAGCAGTAGCGAGAGCGATTTGAGTTGTTGCGTGTGCGCCGGTGGCAGTGGAAACTGCGGCGGGCAAAATGCCCATTGGAGAAGAAGCCGCGATGCGTGATACGGCCAGTGGCCCGCGCGTTCTGCTGAAACGGCTCCGCGAGCTCATGCAGGAGCCGCTGGAGCCGCAGGAGCGGCTCGACCGGATCGTGCGCGACATCGCCTCCAACATGGTCGCCGAGGTCTGCTCGCTCTATGTGCTGCGCGCCGATTCGGTGCTCGAACTCTATGCCACCGAAGGTCTGAACCCGAACGCCGTCCATTTGGCGCAGCTGCGGCTGGGGCAGGGCCTCGTCGGCACCATTGCCGCCAGCGCGCGGCCGCTCAACCTCTCCAATGCGCAGGAACATCCGGCCTTCGCCTACCTGCCGGAGACCGGCGAAGAGATCTACAATTCCTTCCTCGGCGTGCCGGTACTAAGGGCAGGGCGCACGCTCGGCGTGCTGGTGGTGCAGAACAAGACCATGCGCCACTACCGCGACGACGAGGTCGAGGCGCTGGAAACGACCGCCATGGTGATCGCCGAGATGATCGCCACCGGCGATCTCGCGCGCCTGACCCGGCCCGGCCTCGAACTCGACCTGCGCCGTCCCGTCAGCTTTACCGGCCTGTCCTTCAACGAGGGTGTCGGCCTCGGCCATGTCGTGCTGCATGAGCCACGCATCGTCGTCACCAATCTGTTCAACGAGGACAGTGAGGAAGAGGTGCGCCGGCTGGAGACGTCGCTCGGTTCGCTCAGGCTTTCCATCGACGACATGCTGGAGCGGCGCGATGTCGCCTTCGAGGGAGAACATCGCGAGGTGCTCGAGGCGTATCGCATGTTTGCCAACGACCGCGGCTGGGTGCGCCGGCTGGAAGAGGCGATCCGCAACGGCCTGACGGCGGAAGCGGCGGTGGAAAAGGTGCAGAGCGACATGCGCGCCCGCATGCTGCACATGACCGATCCTTATTTGCGCGAGAGGATGAGCGACTTCGACGATCTCGCCAACCGGCTGCTGCGCCAGCTGATGGGGCGCGGGCCTGACGACGTCGCGGCGTCACTGCCGAAGGATGCCATCCTGGTCGCGCGCTCGATGGGCGCGGCCGAACTGCTTGATTATCCCAGGGACAAGCTGCGCGGCGTGGTGCTGGAAGACGGCGCTGCCACCAGCCATGTCGTCATCGTAGCGCGCGCCATGGGCATTCCGGTCGCCGGCCAGATGAAGGGCGCCGTTTCCATGGCGGAAAACGGCGATGCCATCATCGTCGACGGCGAGGAAGGCACCATCCATCTGCGGCCGCAGCCCGACCTCGAAGCTGCCTATGCCGAAAAAGTGCGCTTCCGGGCGCGCCGGCAGGAAGTCTACCGGGAACTGCGCAAGAAGCCGTCGGTGACCAAGGACGGCGTCCAGGTCGACCTGCTGATGAATGCGGGCCTGGCCGTCGACCTGCCGCAGCTGGCCGAGGCGGGTGCGGCCGGCATCGGCCTGTTCCGCACCGAATTGCAGTTCATGGTCGCCTCGACCTTCCCGCGCGCCGAGGCGCAGGAGCGGCTCTACCGCGACGTGCTGGACGCGGCGCGTGGCAAGCCGGTCACCTTCCGCACCATCGACATCGGCGGCGACAAGGTGCTGCCCTACTTCAAGGGCGCTGTCCAGGAAGAAAACCCTGCGCTCGGCTGGCGCGCGATCCGGCTGACGCTCGACCGGCCGGGTCTGCTCAGGACCCAAATCCGCGCTCTGCTGAAGGCCTGCGGCGGGCGCGAACTGAAGCTGATGCTGCCGATGGTGACCGAGCTCGGCGAAATCGCCCAGGCGCGCGAGATCATCGACCGCGAAGTGCGGCATCTCTCCCGCTTTGCCCACCATCTGCCGACCAGCCTCAAGGTGGGCGCCATGCTGGAAGTGCCGTCGCTGCTGTTCCAGCTCGACGAGTTGATGAAGGCGGTCGATTTCGTCTCGGTCGGCTCCAACGACCTGTTCCAGTTCGTCATGGCGGTCGATCGGGGGAACACGCAGCTCTCCGACCGCTTCGACACGCTGTCGACGCCGTTCCTGCGGGTTCTGAAGCAGATCGCCGACGCCGGGGTTCGCAACCACACGCCGGTGACGCTGTGCGGCGAGCTTGCCGGAAAACCCATTTCCGCCATGGCGCTGATCGGCCTCGGCTACCGCTCGATCTCGATGTCTCCAGCCTCGATCGGCCCGGTCAAGGCGATGTTGACCGAACTGCCACTGGAGGAATTGGAGGCTTTCTTTGCCGACAATCTGATGGCGCCAGCTCAAGGGCTGCCGATGCGGGCGCTGCTGCAGGCCTTCGCCGACGACCGCTCCATCCCGCTATAGCATTAGCCATGGTCAATCTTCCCCGCGAGCGTATGGATCAGGTCGTCAAGCGTTTCGAGATGCTCGAAGCGCAGATGTCGGCCGGCCCGGCAGCCGATGCCTATGTGAAGATGGCTTCCGAATATGCCGAGCTGCAGGACATGGTGGCCAAGGTCAGGGAACTGCGCTCAGTCGAGCGCGAGCAAGCCGACCTCGAGGCGATGCTTGCCGACAAGGGCACCGACGCAGAGATGCGGGCCCTGGCGGAGGCAGATTTGCCGGGCGTCGAAGCGCGAATCGAAGAGCTGCAGAAGGACATCCAGATCCTGCTGTTGCCCAAGGACGCGGCCGACGACAAGAACGCCATCCTTGAAATCCGCGCCGGCACCGGCGGCGATGAGGCGGCATTGTTCGCCGGCGACCTGTTTCGCATGTATGAGCGCTATGCCGCCGAACGCGGCTGGCGCTTCGAGACGGTGTCGGCCAGCGACGGCGATGCCGGCGGCTTCAAGGAAATCATCGCCACCATTTCCGGTAGGGGCGTCTTTGCCCATCTGAAATTCGAATCCGGCGTGCACCGCGTGCAGCGCGTGCCGGCGACCGAGGCCAGCGGGCGCATCCACACTTCGGCGGCGACGGTGGCCGTTCTGCCGGAAGCCGAAGAGGTCGACATCGACATCCGCGCCGAAGACATCCGCATCGACACGATGCGCGCCTCGGGTTCGGGTGGCCAGCACGTCAACACCACCGATTCGGCCGTGCGCATCACCCATTTGCCGACCGGTATCATGGTGGTGCAGGCGGAGAAGTCGCAGCATCAGAACCGGGCGAAAGCCATGCAGATTCTGCGTGCGCGGCTTTACGACCTCGAGCGCAGCAAGGCGGACGAGGAGCGCTCGGAGTCACGCAAATCGCAGGTTGGTTCGGGCGACCGTTCGGAGCGCATCCGTACCTACAATTTCCCGCAGGGCCGCCTTACCGACCATCGTATCAACCTGACGCTCTACAAGCTCGACCGGGTGATGATGGGCGAGCTCGATGAGGTCATCAATGCGCTGATTGCCGACCATCAGTCGAAGCTGCTCGCCGATATTGGCCTCGATGGCTGACATGTTGCCCGGCGCGCTCGGGCCGTTGTTGCGGGTGGCGCGGGAGCGGCTTGCCGCGGCCGGCCTTTCCGACCCGGCGCTGGATGCCAGGCTGATCGTCGAGCATTTTTCCGGCACGGACCGTACGCAGGCGATCGCCGACCCGCAACGGACGGTCGATGCGGGTGCGGTTGCCGCAATCGGCGCTGCTCTGCAGCGCCGCATGGCCGGCGAACCGGTGCACCGCATCCTCGGGTTTCGCGAGTTTTACGGCCTGCGGCTGTCGCTGTCGCCGGAAACGCTGGAGCCGCGGCCGGACACCGAAACGCTGGTCGAGGCGATCCTGCCTTTTGCCGGCGCGACGGCCGAAAGGCTGGGGGAATGCCGTATCCTCGATCTCGGCACCGGTACCGGCGCGATTGCGCTGGCGCTGCTCAGCGCGGTTCCGGCCGCGACGGCCACCGGGGTCGATATTTCACAAGGCGCGCTGGCAACCGCGATACGCAATGCCGAGCAACTCGGACTCGCCGGCCGGTTCGTGGGGCTGCAGTCCGACTGGTTCGAAAAAGTTTCGGGCCGATACCATGTAATTGCCGCAAACCCTCCCTATATACCGACTGGAGACATTGGAAATCTGCAGGACGAGGTCCGCGATTTCGATCCGCACAGAGCCCTTGATGGCGGTGTGGACGGTCTTGGCCCCTACAGGATCATCGCTGCCGAGGCGGCAAAGTTTCTGGAAGCACAAGGCAAGATAGCGGTCGAGATCGGCCACACGCAGCGCAATGAGGTCAAAGACATATTCGCGGCAGCCGGCTACAGGCTGGCCGGGGCATTTGTCGATCTTGGCGGAAACGACAGGGTTCTTATGTTTGAACAGGGAAAGCCTTGACGCAGTGCAAAAAAGCGCTTGGCAATGCCGGGGAATGCGGCTAGGGTCCGCCCTAACCGGATGAGACGAAGCAGGCAGTGCTCTTAGCGATTCGGTTTTCCTTGGAAATAGCTGCCTTCTTGCGCAAACGACGCCCAAGCTTCGTGCGGGAATCGTCCGGCAAGTGATGTAACCGGAACAGGATGACACGTGGCGCCAACGCAATTGATGCGGGCGAACGCCGGTGAAGAAACGAAACGGCTGGCTGCATGAGCGCCTCCGTTCGTGAAACGTTTTTCGAAAATTTCAAAATGAAGAGAGTCTTATGAGGCCACAACAGCAGAACAGGCGCATGCGCGGTCGCAACAACAATGGCGGCGGCGGTGGCAACAACAATAACAATAACAACAACCGCAAGGGCCCAAATCCCCTGACGCGCAACTACGAGAGCAACGGCCCGGACGTGAAAATCCGTGGATCGGCTCAGCAGATCGCCGAAAAATACGCCACTCTGGCCCGTGACGCGCAAAGCTCCGGCGACCGGGTTATGGCGGAGAATTACCTCCAGCACGCCGAGCACTACAACCGCATCATTGCCGCCGCACAGGCGCAGATGCCGATCCAGAATGCCCCGCAGAACCGCGACGAATTCGACGACGATGAAGATCGCGACGATTTTGACAATGCCGGCAGCGGCAATGGCGGCGAGACGCAAGCGCCGATGGCCAACCACGGCAACGGTCCGCAGCCGACGATTGAGGGCACGCCGGCCGAACTCGCATACGGCCAGGAAAACGGCCGCGAGAACAACAGTGGCCGTGACAATAATGGCCGCAACAATAACGGCCGCGACAACAATGGCCGCAACCGTGACCGCCGCCCCAATGGCGGCTATGGCCAGAACGACCAGCGTGGCGACTTTGCCCAGCGTGGCGAGCAGAACGGCCAGCGCGGCGACCAGCAGCGCTTCACCGAAACCCCGGCACAGGCGGAAACCGTTTCCGCGGTTGAGCCCGAAGCCGAGAGTGGTTTCTCTGAGCCGGCGCCGCTGTACGAAAACCTGTCGCCGGCGGCTCTTGCCGCCCGGGCCGAACTCAATGAGGCAGCCGCCGAGAGCGGCGCTGCCCGTCGCCCGCGGCGTCCGCGCCGCCCGCGCAACAATGCCGATCAGGTCGGTGACGAACAGTCTGGTGGTGGCCAGGTGGTGGATGGCGCCGGCGAGACCGCTGCCGCTGTTGACGTGGTTGATGCGGCGCCGGCCGAAAGCTCTGCCGGCGACCCGTTCGCCGTCGACGCCAACAACTGACCCACAAGACATAAGTCGATGAAACGGCGGAGAGAAATCTCCGCCGTTTTCGTTTGCTCGGCCATGCAATATCATCAGCCGGACGTCTTGAGCGGCAATGGCTTGCGCCCCATATCTGGCGTGAACTGGACCCGGCTCGGATGAGCGGGTCCGTCACCGCAATCTGATCCGGTGCCGCAAAGCGGGCCGGTGATGGAAGGAGACAGATATGAACCTCGAGAAATACTCCGAGCGCGTCCGCGGATTCATTCAGTCCGCCCAGACCATGGCGCTCTCGCGCAATCACCAGCAATTCACTCCCGAACATATGCTGAAGGTCCTCGTCGATGACGACGAGGGGCTGGCCGCCTCGCTGATAGAGCGCGCCGGCGGCAACGTGCGCGACGTCAAGCTTGGCGTCGAGACCGCCCTTGAGGCCATGCCCAAGGTGGAAGGCGGCAACGGCCAGCTTTATCTGGCGCAGCCGCTGGCCAAGGTGTTTTCGACCGCCGAGGAATTGGCCAAGAAAGCCGGCGACAGTTTTGTCACGGTCGAGCGGCTGCTGCAGGCGCTGGCGATGGAGAAGTCGGCCAAGACGGCCGATATCCTGTCCAAGGCCGGCGTCACAGCGCAGGCGCTGAACCAGGTGATCAACGACGTCCGCAAGGGCCGTACCGCCGATTCGGCGAGCGCCGAGCAGGGCTATGACGCGCTGAAGAAATACGCGCGCGACCTCACCGCCGATGCCCGCGCCGGCAAGCTCGACCCTGTGATTGGCCGTGACGACGAGATCCGCCGCACCATCCAGGTGCTGTCGCGGCGTACCAAGAACAACCCGGTGCTGATCGGCGAGCCGGGCGTCGGCAAAACGGCGATCGCCGAAGGTCTGGCGCTGCGCATCGTCAATGGCGACGTGCCCGAATCGCTGAAGGACAAGCAGTTGATGGCGCTCGACATGGGCGCGCTGATTGCCGGCGCCAAATATCGCGGCGAGTTCGAGGAGCGGCTGAAGGCCGTGCTCAACGAAGTCACCTCGGCGGCCGGCGGCATCATCCTGTTCATCGACGAGATGCACACGCTGGTCGGCGCCGGCAAGGCCGATGGCGCCATGGACGCTTCGAACCTGTTGAAGCCGGCGCTGGCGCGCGGCGAACTGCACTGCGTCGGCGCGACCACGCTCGATGAATACAGGAAGCATGTCGAGAAGGACGCGGCCCTTGCCCGCCGGTTCCAGCCGGTCTTCGTCAACGAGCCGTCGGTGGAAGATACCGTGTCGATCCTGCGTGGCCTGAAGGAGAAGTACGAGCAGCACCACAAGGTGCGCATCTCGGATTCGGCGCTGGTCGCGGCGGCGACCTTGTCCAACCGCTACATCGCCGACCGTTTCCTGCCGGACAAGGCGATCGACCTTGTCGACGAAGCCGCGTCGCGGCTGAGGATGCAGGTCGATTCCAAGCCCGAGGCGCTGGACGAAATCGATCGCCGCATCATGCAGCTCAAGATCGAGCGCGAGGCACTGAAGGTCGAGAAGGACGAGGCGTCAAAGGACCGGCTCGCGCGTCTCGAAAAGGAACTCGTCGGCCTCGAGGAGGAATCGACCGAGATCACTGCCAAATGGCAGTCGGAGAAGCAGAAGCTTGGCCTCGCCGCTGACCTCAAGAAGCAGCTCGACGCGGCCCGCAACGACCTCGCCATTGCCCAGCGCAAGGGTGAATTCCAGCGCGCCGGCGAGCTTGCCTATGGCAAGATCCCGGAACTGGAAAAGAAGCTGAAGGAAGCCGAAGCCCAGGACGGCAAGGCCGGCATGGTCGAAGAGGTGGTCACGCCCGACCACGTCGCCCATATCGTGTCGCGCTGGACCGGCATTCCGGTCGACAAGATGCTGCAGGGCGAGCGCGACAAGCTGCTGCGCATGGAAGACGAGATCGGCAAGCGAGTCGTCGGCCAGGGCGAAGCGGTGCAGGCGGTGTCCAAGGCCGTGCGTCGTGCCCGGGCCGGGCTGCAGGATCCGAACCGGCCGATCGGCTCGTTCATGTTCCTCGGACCGACCGGCGTCGGCAAGACCGAACTGACCAAGGCGCTGGCCAATTTCCTGTTCGACGACGAGAGCGCCATGGTGCGCATCGACATGTCGGAATACATGGAGAAGCACTCGGTCGCCCGGCTGATCGGAGCGCCTCCCGGTTATGTCGGCTATGAGGAAGGCGGTGCGCTGACCGAAGCGGTGCGGCGCCGGCCCTATCAGGTCGTGCTGTTCGACGAGATCGAGAAGGCGCATCCGGATGTCTTCAACGTCCTGTTGCAGGTGCTCGACGACGGGCGGCTGACCGACGGGCAGGGCCGCACGGTCGACTTTCGCAACACGCTGATCGTCATGACGTCGAACCTCGGCGCCGAATATCTGGTCAATCTCGGCGAAGAGCAGGATGTCGATGCCGTGCGCGACGAGGTTATGAGCGTGGTGAGAGCCTCGTTCAGGCCGGAGTTCCTCAACCGCGTCGACGAGGTGATCCTGTTCCACCGGCTGCGCCGGCAGGATATGGGCCGCATCGTCGAGATCCAGCTCAAGCGGCTGGAAAGCCTGCTCGCCGACCGCAAGATCACACTGTCGCTCGACCAGGAATCGATCGACTGGCTGGCGGCGAAGGGCTACGACCCGGCCTATGGCGCGCGGCCGCTGAAGCGGGTGATGCAGAAGGACCTGCAAGATCCGCTGGCGGAAAAAATCCTGCTTGGCGAGATACTCGACGGCTCGACCGTCAAGGTCACCGCCGGCTCCGACCGGTTGAATTTCCGGTCCAGGCCCACTGTGGTGCCGACCGACGCGGCAGCCTGATCCAACGCCGCGCGTCCGACCGGACGCGCGGCATTTTCTTATGAAACAACAATCCTTTGACGGGGGTGCAGATGACGCTGGACGACTACAACAGCTTCTGCGCCTCGCTGCCGCAGACGACGCACGTCGTGCAGTGGGGCGGGGCCGATGTCTGGAAAGTCGGTGGCAAGGTCTTCACCATCGCCGGCCATGACCGGGAGGGTGGCGTCTTCGTCACCTTCAAATGCTCTGAGATGGCATATGACGTGCTGAAGGATCAGCCCGGCTGCCGGCCGGCGCCCTATCTCGCCTCGCGCGGCATGAAATGGATCCAGCGTCAGACAAGCCAGAGCATGGATGATGATGCGCTGAAGGACTATCTCGGCGAAAGCCACCGCCTCGTCGTCCTCAAGCTGACGAGGCAGACGCGCAAGGAATTGGGCCTGTAGCAACCAGTAATCCGCCATCTTCATGCCCGGTTCATGTTGGAAAGCTTATGTTGTGGTTTGCTGGCGAAGGGGTTTGCCTGCAGGCTTTTGACGATCAGGGCGTTCCTTGCGCATCCAAACGGTGGCGAGAACGTTCTGGTGGGAACACTGCCGGGCGGCGGCAATTACGCATGACCCCGAAAATCGAAATTCGATTTTCGGAAAGGATCATGCGCAGACATGAAGTGTTACAGCGTCCTTTGCGCGTCCAAACGGACGCGCTGCGCTGTAAGTACCGGAGAGTTTGACCACCATGTTCCGCACGATCCTTGCCTTTTCGGTGCTCGCCGCCGGGCTGCTCACGTCCAGCGCCATGGCATCGCCGACTATGGACAACGCACTGCCGGCCGTCCGCGCCGCCGATAGCGGCGGCATTGTGCTTGCCCAGGACGGCAATCTCGACATCTATTACGACGCCAGGGGCAACCGCGTCATCGTCGATGCCGAGACCGGCAAGGTCATCGCCATCCAGCCGCCGCAGACCAGGCTCGACCGCCGCGCGCTGCGCCGGGAAATGCGGGCACGTGAGCTTGGACGCGCACCGGTCGAAGACGACGACCGCTACTATCTCGACGATCCCGAAGACATGGCGCGTTTCCGCCGCAGGCAACTGGACGATCAGGGACGAATCCCCGGCCCGCCGGTTGATGAATACGATCCTGAAAGCGACAGATTCCTGGGGGCCGCTCCGCAGGATGATGCCAATGACAGCGACACCTATCCGGAAGCGCCGAAATCCGCTGAACCGCGGCCCGTCAAGCGCAAGCCGCTGAACGAAGCCTCTATCGATCCCGCCGAACCGGCGGCGCCCGCCGACCAGGGCGCGCTGCCGCCGAAAGCCGGTGGCAAGACCGTGGTCGATCCCTCGCTTTCACTCGGCGCACGCCAGGATGTAGCCGCCTTGCAGGTGCTGCTCGACCGCGCCGGCGCTTCACCCGGCGTCGTCGACGGGCGCTTCGGCTCCAATGTCGACAAGGCGCTTGCCGCCTACAACCAGATCACCGGCAGCAATCTGCGCTCGACCGACGCGGTCGGCATCCAGGCTGCGCTGGCGCAAACCGGTGGCGATGCTTTCGCCAATTATACGATCACGCCCGAAGACGCGGCGGGGCCTTATGTCGCCTCGATACCGGAAGATTACAGCCAGAAGGCGCAACTCGACCGCATGGCTTACACCTCCGTCACCGAAGCCTTGGCCGAACGCTTCCACATGGATGAGAACTACCTGAAGGGGCTCAATCCCGAGGCAGACTTCAGCCGTCCCGGCACCATCATCAAGGTCGCCAATTTCGGCAGGCTGGTGGCGACGCCGGTCGCTCGCATCGTCGCCGACAAGGACAAGAAGCAGGTGTTCGCCTATGACGCCGGTGGCAAGCTGGTCGCGGCCTATCCGGCCACCATCGGTTCAGCCGACACGCCCTCGCCGACCGGCACCCATACGGTGTCGCGCGTCGCGCTCGATCCGAACTACACCTACAACCCCAGCATCAATTTCAAGCAGGGCCAGAACGACAAGATCCTGACCATCCCGCCGGGTCCGAACGGCCCGGTCGGCTCGGTGTGGATCGCGCTGGACAAGCCGACCTATGGCATTCACGGCACGCCCGATCCCTCCAAGATCGGCAAGACCGAAAGCCATGGCTGCGTGCGCCTGACAAATTGGGATGCGCGTGAACTGGCCAAGCTGGTGTCGCCGGGCGTCACCGTCGAGTTCGTCGGCGGTCCCTCGGCCGATGATGTTGCGGAGCAAGTGAGCGCTCCAGCGCAGTGATATCGGCCTGCCCACAAGGCAGGCCGATCCAAAGCTGGATTCATGAGCGCAGGGTGCTGGCTGGTTGTTGCCGGCCCGCAACAAGTCTAAGCAGACGCTCATGAAGTCTCCGAGCGAAGCCGCAGCCGTTCCCCTGACCAGGTCGCTTTCCAACGGTACATTTTGCCCGCAGTCGCAGCGCAAGTTCGTGCTGGTAGCGGCGATCCTGGCGTCAGCGCTCGGCTTCATCGACGGGTCGATCCTGGCCATTGCCATGCCGGCAATGCGCGTCGACCTAGGCGCCAGCCTGGCCGAGGTCCAGTGGATTTCCAACGCCTATGCGCTGACGCTGTCGGCGCTGATTCTGGCCGGCGGCGCCGCCGGCGACCGGTTTGGCCTCAGGCGCGCCTTCGTTGCCGGCATTGCGCTGTTCATCGTCGCTTCGCTGGCCTGCGCGGTGGCGCCGAATGCGCTGGTGCTCATCGCCTTTCGCGCCATTCAGGGCATTGGTGCGGCGATCATGGTGCCGGGCAGCCTCGCCATCATCGCCAAGGCCTATCCGAAGAAGGAGCGCGGCCGGGCGATCGGCATCTGGGCCGCCGCCTCGGCGCTGACGACGGCGCTCGGTCCAGTGCTCGGCGGCTTCGTCCTGTCGGCCTTTGGCGGCGGTATCTGGCGGGCGATCTTCGCCGTCAACCTGCCGCTCGGGCTGATCTCGATCTATCTCCTGCTGGCCAAGATTCCCGCCGACGCGCCGACGGAGAAGCGAAGCCTCGATCTCGGCGGCGCCGCTCTCGCCACGCTTGCCTTCGGGGCGCTTGCCTACGGACTGACCTCGATGAGCGCCGAAGGCAGCGGGCTGATGTCGGGGCCGAGCATCGCCGCAGGCGCCGTGCTGCTTATCATCTTCATCGTCTTCGAGCTTCGGCAGCGCGAGCCGATGATCGATCTCAAGCTGTTTCGGATCGGCGCCTTTGCCGGCGCCAACCTCGCCACCTTCTTCCTGTATTTCGCCCTGTCGGCCAATCTGTTCTACCTGCCGATGCTGTTGATCGCCGGATGGGGGCTGAGCACCAAAGAGGTCGGTTTCATCTTCCTGCCGCTGTCGGCGTCGATCGCGCTGCTGTCGGGTCTCGTCGGCCAGTGGTCGGATCGCATCGGTCCGCGTTTTCCGATCGCCAGCGGCTGCCTGGTAGTTGCCATCGCCTTTGCCGGGCTGGCTTTGCTCACTCATGCCGGCATGCACAATTTCTGGACCGGTATCTTTCCGCTGATGGCCGTGATGGGGCTCGGCATGGCGCTGGTGGTGTCGCCGCTGTCGACGGCGGTCATGACCGCGGTCGAGGACAAGGATACCGGCGCCGCTTCCGGCATCAACAATGCGGTTTCGCGCATTGGCGGGCTGATTGCTGTGGCGGCGATGGGCTCGCTCGCGGCCTGGGTCTATTCGACGATGCTCGATACCAGCGTCAGGCCGGGCATTCCGGGATTCGGCGAACCGGCATTGGCCGGCCTGGCGCCAGACCTTGATGCAACACGGCTCGCCGCCAGCGATGCGGCGTTCGCGGCCGTGTCGACAGTGACGGCCGTGCTTTGCCTCCTTGCCGCTGTTATCGCCTGGGCCACCGTTTCGGGGCAAAAGCTGCCTTGGTCACGAGCCGAAGAGGAGCAGTCGACCTGATTCGGAGCCGACCCGATTCGGAATGCTCTGATGGGGCGATTATGATTCGCTGGCGTCGAGTGTGACGGCTTAAAGCGCGTCGCGCTGAAACGGATTCATACGACGCGCTTTAAGTCTTTGTTTTGACACATGTCCTTGTCCCAGAGCCGCGGCACACTTCTGGGCGACATGCACTAGCCTTCGATCTTGGCGCTCGCGACCTTCAGCGGATTGCTGTCTTCCTGCTTGAGCAGTTCATCGATGCGCTCGCGCTCGCGCTTGAAAGCGACCAGGTCGTCGCCCTTCAGCACCTTGCCGACCGGCAGGCGCACGCGCATCGGGTCGACCTTGGTGCCGTTGACGATCAGCTCGTAGTGAAGATGCGGACCGGTGGAGAGGCCGGTCTGACCGAGGAAGCCGATGGTCTGGCCCTGGCGGACATGAACGCCGGGTTCGATGCCTTTGGCAAAGGCGCTCTGGTGATTGTAGGAGGTCTCGTAGCCATTGGCATGGCGGATGATGATCTGTTTGCCGTAGCCGCCGGCCCAGCCGGCCTTTTCGATGGTGCCGTTGCCGGCGGCGATGATCGGCGTTCCGATCGGCGCCGCCCAGTCGACGCCGGTATGCATGCGGACATAACCGAGGATCGGATGTCGGCGGGCGCCGAAGCCGGAGCGGAATTTCCCGGCGGGCAGGGGATTGCGCAACAGGAACTGCTCGGCGCTAGATCCGTCCTCGTCGAAATAGTCGGTCGAGCCGTCCTGCATCTGGAATCGGTAGAAATTGCGCGTCTGGCCGCCGAAGGTCGACGAGACATAGAGCAGTTCCGATTCGTCGGAGGCCTGGTCGTCGCCGTCCGGCTGCGAGAACAGGACGTCGATGCGGTCCGACGGATTGAGCCTGGACTGGAAGTCGACGCCGGAGGCCAGGAGCTTGACCAATTGCTGGGTCAGCTTCTTCGACATGCCATAGGAATAGGCGGCGCGGTAGATGCCGTCATAGACGTTCGGCAGATTGCCGCGCACCACCACCGGTGCCGACGAATCGTCGAACGCGGTCAGCAATTCGGGGTTCGGCTCCGGTTCCTGCGCCGGCACATACTGGCCGCGGTCGTCGAGCGCGATGGTGACGATGTGCGTTGTCTTGTCATAGACGCTGGTGCGAACGACCTTGGCGGCGTCGCCATGTACCTCGAGCCCGACCCGCAGCACGGTTCCGGCCTTCAGCGCCGGTGCGTTGAGCAGCTTGCCGATCGCCTCCGCCATGCCGGTGGCGTCATCGCCCGTATAGCCCGAATCAGCGAAAGCCTCGGCAATGTCGCGGTCCCTGGTGAAGGGAATGATTTCCTCGGCGAAAGCCGGGGTCTGGTCGTCGAGCGCGACGCGCGGCGCCACCGAGACGTTTTCCGGCACGATCTTGACGTCGTAGGAGCCGGCCATCGATTCGGCGAAGGCATCGCCGAATCGCTGCGGGTCGACATAATGCAGCGAGGCGACCTGCACGGCGCCGTCGCTGAGGTCGGTGCCGGCTTCGCGCACCACTTTTTCCACCTCGTCGGCGGACAGGTCGCTTTTCTCGTCGAAGGAGGCCGTCTCGACCGGGAAATCGACCGTCTTCAGGCTCATCTCGCTTTCGACCTTGGCGCCGTAGATCTGGCCCCCAACTGCGGAAGCCGTCGCCGGCTGCGCCGGCGTCGAGTCGCCATCGTCGCCGAACACCTGCATCGGGTCGAAAGGCGGATAGGCGCGGTTGGTGGTGTGGCCGGCGGCCAGCGCCATCTTGATCTGCACGAACGGCATGGTGTGGATAACGTCGCGGTCACCGACCTTGGTCACCATCGACACTTCCATGCGCCGGCGGTCCTTGGCCTTGGCGATCTGGCGCGGCGCCACCAGCCTGGTGGTCTTGGCGACCTCGCCGGAATCGCCGCCGCTTTCGAGCTGGGCCAGTTCGGCGATTTCGGGCGGGGTTGCCAGCTGCTGGCGGCCGTCAAGGGCGGCAAACAACGCCACGCCCATCAGCACACTCGAGGTCACGCCGGTAAGAAAGGTGCCCGACAGCCAGCGCGCTGAAACCTCGCGCCGGTCGGGCGGGCCGCTGCGGCCATCCGCGATCAGCGGCGGCTCATTGCCGAGTTCGGCTATGACATCTTCCGTGTCTGGCATCCAGAAAGGCTGCTTCTTCCCCGGGCGGAACGGCTTTTCGCTTCTGTTGGGCCATGACATTTGCCTGTCACGGCGGGTGAAGTCAACGAAGCGGCGAAATCCCCGCTCA
>NZ_JAMYQD010000006.1:285000-288508 GCF_040320665.1 Mesorhizobium sp. M0626
TCGGGTAAGTTCCGACCTGCACGAATGGCGTAACGACTTCCCCGCTGTCTCCAGCATAGACTCAGTGAAATTGAATTCCCCGTGAAGATGCGGGGTTCCTGCGGTTAGACGGAAAGACCCCGTGCACCTTTACTATAGCTTTACATTGGCATTCGTAGTGGCATGTGTAGGATAGGTGGTAGGCTTTGAAACCTGGGCGCCAGCTCAGGTGGAGCCACCCTTGAAATACCACCCTTATTACTATGGATGTCTAACCGCGGCCCGTTATCCGGGTCCGGGACAATGTATGGTGGGTAGTTTGACTGGGGCGGTCGCCTCCTAAAGAGTAACGGAGGCGCGCGATGGTGGGCTCAGAACGGTCGGAAATCGTTCGCTGAGTGCAATGGCATAAGCCTGCCTGACTGCGAGACTGACAAGTCGAGCAGAGACGAAAGTCGGTCATAGTGATCCGGTGGTCCCGCGTGGAAGGGCCATCGCTCAACGGATAAAAGGTACGCCGGGGATAACAGGCTGATGACCCCCAAGAGTCCATATCGACGGGGTTGTTTGGCACCTCGATGTCGACTCATCGCATCCTGGGGCTGGAGCAGGTCCCAAGGGTATGGCTGTTCGCCATTTAAAGCGGTACGTGAGTTGGGTTCAGAACGTCGTGAGACAGTTCGGTCCCTATCTGCCGTGGGTGTAGGAATATTGAAAGGATCTGTCCCTAGTACGAGAGGACCGGGATGGACGGATCTCTGGTGGACCTGTTGTGGCGCCAGCCGCATAGCAGGGTAGCTATATCCGGACGGGATAACCGCTGAAGGCATCTAAGCGGGAAACCCACCTTAAAACGAGTATTCCCTGAGAACCGTGGAAGACGACCACGTTGATAGGCCGGGTGTGGAAGAGCGGCAACGCTTGAAGCTTACCGGTACTAATAGTTCGATCGGCTTGATCGTTCTCATTCCTTATGCTCATCGTGAACACGATGATCTGACCAGCGCTCACGCATGAGCGGCCCTTACAGGGCCTATGCTCCGCGAGGGCGCCGGAAAACCGGCGACGCGCAGTCGCGCTTGCGGACTTTGTCCGTTAGCTAGACACAAACGTCGCCTTGGCACGAAAAAACAGCTTCTCGATATAACGTGCGTTTTGCCGACCTGGTGGTTATGGCGGAGCGGCTGCACCCGATCCCATTCCGAACTCGGCCGTGAAACGCTCCAGCGCTGATGGTACTTCGTCTCAAGACGCGGGAGAGTAGGTCGCTGCCAGGTCTGCAAAACGCACGTTGAACTCTCATCCGCAAACCGGATGAAACTGAAATCTTCTCTCTACCAAAAGGCCCGCCAAGGGATCACGGGCCGCGCAAGCGGCCCTTTCATTTGGTCAGCCATATACCTATCTGTAAGCCATCCTGTTCATAGGCCCAGGCTTACGTCCAGATAAGCAAGCAAACGCTTGCTTCAGATCCGGAGCAGGCAAGAGCTTGCCCTGGAGAGTCCGGAGCAAGCAAGAGCTTGCCCTGGAGGTGACGCGGGGTGGAGCAGCCCGGTAGCTCGTCAGGCTCATAACCTGAAGGTCACAGGTTCAAATCCTGTCCCCGCAACCAACAAAAAAAGCCCGCTTCACGCGGGCTTTTTGCGTTCGGACCGTGATCGATGGCCGCGACCGGCTATTCAACGATCGAGGAGGGCAGCAAGGCTGGCGTGCTCGACTTTATTGACAGGTCCGCGAACCGGGGGGTGATGCCGCCTCGGCGCATTTCGGCGAGAGCTACACGTCGAGCATTGGGAGTTCGCCAGCCCGTCATGGCAAGCGATCTGCACGACAACAGCATGATTCGAGCCGCGGAGAGATCGTCGTGCGAAGGCGCGAACCGTTGATTTAAACAACCCGCGCCTTGCCGAAGCTTTTCGTCGCGGGCCGCGTCAGCCAGCTCGCCGCAATGACGCCTGGAAGGCCAGCGAGGTCCAGCTGTTGCTCGAGGCGAGATGGCAATAGAGCAGCGCAAGCGCGCCGGATTTCCTGAGATCAAGAAACGCCTCGTCGCTCAATTTGTTGAAGGCCGGCTCGTCGATCACCTGAAAGTCGGTGAGGTTGAGGGTCTCGCCGCCCTCCAGCGTCACCTTGCTCTGCCGCGGCGCGAACAGGCCGTGCGCGTCGATCTTGTCGATCATGGCGCGAGTCGCATTGAAGTCGGTCTGGAACTGGCTGCAGAAGGCGAGCGCCTGCTTCGAGGCCTCGGCCGGCTCGTTGCCGTCGAAGAAGGGCGCGGTCTCGTCGCTGTCCTTGGACGAAGGCATCTGCTCGACGACGCGTTCGCTGGCACGGTCGATGCACAACGTCAGGCGGCCGGTCGTTTTCGATTCATCGGCGAGGATGAAGGGGTAACGGCGGACATAGGCGGGAATGTAATGCGGCTCCGCCCATTTGCCGTCGGCGCCTACGAACAGGTTCTGGTCCTGGCGCAGACCGGTGATGATGACAGGCGCCTTGGCGTCGCCAATGAAAACGATCGGGCGCATCGCCGCGGGCATTTCCGATGCGACGACGGGGATGGCGTGCGCGGTGCGGGCAAAGGAGAAATCGGCCCGCGCCGTAAGGCCGAGTGAGCCGTGCCGCAGCGGATTGAGCGCCTCGGGTTTTTTGTAGAACAGCGGCAGCGCGTTGGTCGCGGTGCTTCCGGCCGGGGCCGTGTCTGTTTTCGCGTCAGTCATCCCTAGTGTTCTCCTCTTATACCATTCCGGTTTAGGCCAGTGGCTGCCGGTGCGCAACGCGTTGACGGCTGCTTCACCCTACGTGGCCAAGATAAATCTATCTGTTTGTTTGATCGTGCTCTTTTGTACTTCTGGAGATCGAGCTCTATAGACAGCACGCCATGGGTAGTGTGCTGAGAGTTCTGCAAATTCGCTGAGAGGGGGCGGTCATGGCAGGCTGGTGATTGTTCACGTCACCTGATTCCCGCGAAGGAACGCCACCATGACCAAGACAGAAGGTAAATCGACCAGCGCTGCCGTCAAAGACATTTTGCTTTCGAACCCGGATGGATTGCACGAAGTGCTCCGTGCGGTGATGCAGGAGGTGCTTGAGGCCGAGATGGACGAGGCGCTGGGTGCCTCGAAGAGCGAGCGCACGCCCGAACGGCTTGGCTATCGCTCGGGCTATTACGGCCGTACCCTTGTGACGCGGGTCGGCAAGCTCGAGCTGCGGGTTCCGCAGGACCGGGCCGGGCGCTTCTCCACCGAGCTGTTCGAGCGCTACCAGCGTTCCGAGCGGGCCTTGGTGGCGACACTGGCGGAGATGTATGTGCAGGGCGTGTCGACCCGCAAGGTGAAGGCGATCACGGAAGAACTGTGCGGCCATGCCTTCTCGGCCTCGTCGATCTCGGCCATCAACAAGCGGCTGGACGAGAGCCTCGCTGCCTTTGCCAGGCGCCCCCTTCAAGAGCCGTTTCCTTACCTCATCCTCGATGCGCGCTACGAGAAGGTGCGTGAAGCCGGTGTTGTCATGAGCCAGGCGGTGCTGA